>JAPUIL010000840.1 GCA_027297085.1 Verrucomicrobiota bacterium
TCGAGTTCAAGAACCCGGCCGCGGACCTGCCGGAGACCACGGTGGTCAAGCTTGTTTCTTATTTTAACAGCATTTCTGAATCGGGCCGGGCTCGCAAGTGGGGCAACTCCGAACCCTGGGTTACGGCGCCTACGAAAGAACAGTTTAATACGCTGGATCAAAAGGATAAACAATTGGCAAACGCTCGAATCGCTTTGGAAAATGCAAGGGGCCATATCCAGGACTCACAAGAAGTGTGGGAGAAAAACTCGGCCATGAATGCCTCAGATCACGATTTCCTGAAACGCGGCTTGGTACGATATTACTCGTTCGACGGGAACGACACAGGTGTCAGTGTGATAAAAGGTCAGCCATGGATGAGTAATGGTATTTCCGGTACGGCAGCGAACCTGGATGGCAGTAGTCAATTCGTTGTGGAAAGTGATTCAATATTAGTCAGTGAGTATCGTTTCAGTATTTCCTTCTGGATGAAACCGGATGAAGTCGGCGATTCGGTTATCATTTCCCGGCAGGAAACTCAAACTACCCGGCCCGGAATCTCTGCCGAGCTAAAGAACGGTCATTTACAGTTCTACATTTTGACCCGGTGGGTTGCCGGGGTGGGTGCTGTAGAAACAACGGAAGAACTTGTACCCGGAGAATGGAGACACGTAACCCTGACCAACGATGGGTCCCAGCGCGCTGGAGGTATACAAATTTTCCTCGACGGTAAACTCGTCAAGACCAGGGAATTGTTTAACTCCAATAGTAACAAGGACGTGTTTGCCAAGAAAGCAAAGTTTCGGGTTGGTGGCGGTGTAGTTGGCAACAACTTTAAGGGGCAAATTGATGAGCTGCGTATTTATGACCGAACTCTGTGGAACGACGAAATTGCCCTGTTAGCCGTTCCGGAACAAGTGGGAGAAATTGCTGCTATTAAGCCAAAACATAGGTCGCTTGCTGCCTCTGATAAGCTGCGGACCTATTATCTGGAGAATCGGGCATCTGATTCTCATAAACGACTGGCTACCGCCCATTTTGATGCGCGACTGGACCGATTGAAATTCTATGATTCATTGCCCACGTCCATGGTGATGGAGGAGCTACCATCGGCGAAGGAAACTTTTGTCCGAAGCCGAGGTGTCTATCATCAATTAGGTGAGAAAGTGGTCCGGAAGTTACCGGCAATCTTTCCTTCCTCCAATCAAGACCTGCCTGAAAACCGCCTGGGATTTGCCCAATGGCTGGTCAGCGGTGAACACCCCCTGACCGGGCGTGTGGCTGTTAATCGTTACTGGTTAAAATATTTTGGTAAAGGATTGGTAAAGACCGCCGAAGATTTTGGGATACAGGGCGAGCGGCCCAGTCATCCGGAGCTTCTGGATTGGTTGGCCTATGAATTTGTACGTCTGAACTGGAATATTAAGGCCATGCAAAAATTGATCGTAACCAGCGCTACTTATCGGCAGTCGTCGCGGATCACATCCGGGATGTTGGAAACTGATCCCGGCAACGTGCTCCTTACGCGCGGGCCACGGCAACGCTTGTCAGCTCATGCTTCCCGGGATCAGGCTTTGGCGATTAGTGGATTGCTGGTAGAAAAAATCGGGGGGCCATCCGTCAATCCGTATCAGCCGGATAATTTCTGGGAGGATCTTAGCAATATGACGTATGAACAGTCGAAAGGGAACGACCTCTATCGACGTAGCTTGTATACCATTTGGAAACGCACCATTCCGCCTCCTTCCATGGCAATCTTAGATGCCGCCGATCGGGAATCCTGTATCGTCTCTCCCAAGCGCACGAATACGCCGTTACAGGCCTTAACCATGTTGAATGAAAAGGCTTTTGTCGAAGCGGCCCGCAATTTCGGACAACGTATTTTGCAGGAGGGTGGAAGTTCGGTTCCGGAGCAAGTTGAGTTTGCATTCCGCACCGTGGCGGGCCGCTATCCTAAGCCGGAAGAACAAGTTTTGTTGGAAAACGCTTACCGTGATTATCGGGATTTGTATGCTGAGGACCCGGAGTCTGCCGAGAAACTGATTCAGGTGGGTGAGTCAAAGCTAGCAGAGAATCTGAGACCCATCGAGCTTGCAGCCGCGACTACGCTTGCCAATATGCTCTTGAACTTAGATGAAGTAGTGACCAAAGAATAACATGAACGTTGTTTTAAGAGAATGTAGCAGGGAGCTTGCTCCCGAACAAAGATGCCGCTTGCAGAATCGCGACCAAGGTCGCTCCTACATAAGAGCTTGTGCACGCCTTCGCTTTGTTCCGGTTCTCTTCGATCCCAGTCTTGTCGGCGCTCCGCCTCTCGGTCGTCAAGCCCAACATCTCAACTCCGTGAGAAATGCATTCTGAAAGACAGTTTATACCTCCGGCTCCCTGCGATGGCGAGTGCCACAACTATGCGCAACTCTCCGATAATCCCCTGACCATGACCCGTCGCTACTTTCTGGGAAAAGCGGCTAAAGGGCTAGGGGGAGTGGCTCTGGCTTCTTTGTTAAACGAAAAATTGCTGGCAGTACCCGCTGAAAGAAACGGACTTCCTGGGCTACCAAACTTTGCTCCCAAGGCCAAGCGTGTCATTTACCTCTTCCAATCGGGTGGACCTTCGCAAATTGAGTTGTTTGATCACAAGCCATACCTTAACCAGGTGCACGGCCAGGAAGTTCCCGACTCGATTTTTAACGGTCAGCGGCTGACCGGCATGACGGCTGGGCAATCCTCATTCCCTGCAGCAAAGTCTATTTATAATTTCGAACGGGTAGGGAAGAGTGGAAACTGGTTGAATACCGAGCTTATGCCGCACTTGGCCAAGGTGATGGATGAACTCTGTTTCGTTAAGTCCATGCATACCGAGGCGATAAACCACGATCCGGCTATTACCTTTTTCCAAACCGGTTTCCAGATTGCGGGTAGACCCAGT
The DNA here is from genome assembly GCA_027297085.1 of Verrucomicrobiota bacterium. Classification (GTDB taxonomy): domain Bacteria; phylum Verrucomicrobiota; class Verrucomicrobiia; order Opitutales; family UBA2995; genus UBA2995. Next base: position 2,909 of record JAPUIL010000840.1, read on the forward strand.
ATTGGGGCATGGCTTTCCTATGGACTGGGTAGCATGAATGAAAACCTGCCGGCTTTCGTGGCCATGACCTCAAGCGGAAAAGGTGGTGGTGGACAACCGTTGTATGATCGTCTCTGGGGTGCTGGTTTTTTACCTTCCAAACACCAGGGGGTAAAGTTTGCCGGTGGTAAGGAACCGGTGCTGTATTTAAATAATCCCGACGGCATGAGCACCGAAGTCAGGCGCAAGACGCTCGACCACATCGCGGCCATGAACCAGATGAAGTTCGACGATTATGGTGATCCTGAG
>JAPUIL010000841.1 GCA_027297085.1 Verrucomicrobiota bacterium
ACAAACTTCCGGTGAAGTCGATAGAATATCACCACGGAATGGGAGACTGGAATTGAAAATCACGGACATCACCGTCACACCGCTCAAAATAGGCAAAGGACTGCTGCGCGTTCAAACCGATGCCGGCGTCGAAGGATGGGCGGAAGCGCCTGGAAGGGGCAATGCCGTCTTTGACGCTTATCTGCAAAGCATCATCAAGCCAATGCTCGTGGGCGAGGATCCACGCCTGATCAGCCGACACTGGGAGACGTTGACCCTTGGCAAGGAAGACAAAATGAACAAGGTGCCTGCAAGAGTCGTGGGTGTAATCGATGTTGCGCTGTGGGACCTTCTGGGGAAGGATGCGGGAATGCCGGTCCACATGCTCATGGGAGGTGCGGCAAGAACGGAGATACCACTCTACTGGTCAACCGGGTCCGGATGGCGTATGCAGCCCGAGGAGATGTTGGAACTCGTGAAAAAGGGCTGGGATATGGGCTACCGTGCGTTCAAAATTCGGATGGACTGGAAGGGCTGGCGACAGGATATTAATCCGGGCAAGGACTACCAGATGTTCCAATTGGTCCGCGAGTTTCTACCACCGGAAATCTACCTGGGATTCGACGCGAACAACGGCTATTCTGTATCCACCGCTATCCAGCAGGGCCGCCGCTTTGAGGAGCTGGGTATCGACCACTTCGAGGAGCCGATCCCTCACTATGACCTCCCAGGACTCAAGCAAGTGTCAGACGCGCTGGATGTCGCCGTATCGGCCGGTGAGCAAGACGCTTACCGATGGTGGTTTCACCACCTCGTGTTACTGGGCAACCCAGACATCCTGCAACCCGACATCCTGAACGCGGGCGGGCCGTCAGAAGTCAAACGCATCTACGAGCTGGCCGAAACGCTCGACAAACCCGTCATGCCACACAGTCCACAGGCCGGAATCAACAGTATGGCGTCGCTTCACATATTCTCAACAGTCCAAACCGCAACTCGACCACACGAGTTTTCGACCGAGTTCTCAGGACCCCTTGACGAGATCGCAGAACTTTACGGAGACAGCGTGATACCAAAAGATGGCCAAATGGTGCTGAACGATGCGCCCGGTCTCGGAATCGAACTGAACGAAAACGCTGTCGCGAAAATGACAATTGGGTAACTGACGACTGGATGCTGTTGGCGAAGCACAAGTGCCAAAACGATACCAACCCCAAAAGTCCGAACAATAAATGCTCTTGTAGTCCTGGCTATAATCATATCCTTCTTCATCCTCTGCCTCTTCTGGTTACTGATACTCCACAACCGCAGCAATCGCGGCAGCAATCTCCTGCATGGCCACAGCAGAGACACGTCCCAGGTTGCTTACAAACCTTTGAAGATCGACCCCACGCAACTGAAGCGTATCCACGGCAGACGCTTTCACCAATCCGTTGGTCCCATCGGGACTGATTTGAACATGCCAGAGGTTCTGCACAAAAGGCCGTTTCCAGTTCGTAATGGGTGCAATGAGCTTGATCGGCAATCTGCCCACCGCATCAGAACTCACGACAACCGCCGGACGCGTCTTCTGGATCTCCGCCCCGATAGTCGGATCGAAATTGACCACCCAGATTTCACTGCGTTTTGGACTGACAGGGTTAGTATTCAACGATGTCCCCTCCCTGGTAGTCCTTTCACTCCGAATCCTGTTCGTAATGCGCAGCCATTTTCCTGGCCTGTTCAGCAAGGATTCGCCGGCGTTCATCCATCGGCAACTTCATGAATGCACGGCGTTCAACCAGTAAGAGGGGCTGTTCAGCTTCCAGTTCTTCTCCCAGCATCCTTTCAGCCTCATCTTGTGTCACGACGCCTTCTGAAAACGCACGCAGGACGCTTTGTCGCAACCAGTGCGGCTCCTCAGAAGGCATTTCAAGGGGTTCTTGCTTTCGCCAGCCCAGCCGATTGATGTTGATGCACCACTGCGTATAATAGGACTCGGCAATCACATCCAGATCTCGAAGGCGGTATAACAGAGCCTGGATACTCAAGCCAAAGCGCTGCTTGAGCAACAGCAATTCTTGAGGCTGGACAAAAGATCGCCTTGTGCCGACTTCCCGTAAAATAACTTCCGCCGGTGCCAGGAAGGCTGCCCCAAAGCGGAAAGCGGCCTTTTCTTCATCTAATTGTTTCGGAATTTTTAGCACAAGGTGACCCAGCTCGTGAGCCAGGTTCAGCCGTTGTCGCTCACCTGGCACCCCACGGCGCGTCACAACCGCAGCCGCTTTAACCTGCTGATCGTCACAGGCAATGATTGATACCGATAACTCATCATGACTGCACTAATTTTTGTATAACTTTATATTTATTAAAAATTTATTAAAATAGACCAATTTTTCCTGCGCGGGGAAACTTGGCCATCCGATCATTCTGGCTCAAAAATAACGGCACACGGTCATTCTCCGTGCGCCGTTTTCACTTCTCTTCTATTCCCAAATCCATCTTTGCATCTGTCGCGCCTATAGCAGCCGATAAACAATCTCCGTCTGATCGAACAGCGTAAACGCCGTTTCATTGACTGAATTTCTACTTTACTTGACTTCGCAGTACGCGTACCCTTATTTCAGGTCGCCTGTGAATGGGAGACATCGTCAATTGAATACTTCTGGAGACTATTCCGATGGACATTGAACAGTGGCTTAAGGGATTCCATCCAATTCTCCTGGTGACAACCCTCACGTGTGGGGCAGCACACAAAACGCACAGCCGCAGGGGAATACCGCATCGTCGTCAACAGAACACGGCGCATGTCCCACTCCGAGGAAATGAGGATTACCGTGCTGAGCTTATCCAGTAATTCCCTTTTTAAAGCAGTTCAGCAGAGTATTCTGCATTTTCAAATGTATTGGTTGATCGGTTTCCCAGATTTCCGAACCCAAATTCAGATAAAGCACCCAAAATTTGTTGTGCATTTTCAGCTACTGGTTGAATCAAAATGTCTAAATCCCCTGTATATCGCGGGGCACCGTGATAGGAAAGCGCATAAGCTCCCACAATCACATATGTGACATCATGAGCGTTGAACAACGCGAGCAACTCTTTGAAGTCTTGCTGTGCTTCCATGTTGTTGCCGCCTGAGATAGTCCACGGTTAAAACCCGCTCTTCTTGGGGTCGGCTCAGCCAATAAGCCAGATCTTCTTTTGCTTGAGAAAAGGTCCTCAGGTTTCGCTTTTGAATCACTTTTTGGATCACCTATTTCCTCCTGGCCCAGTGTTGAGTAATGTGAAACTAAAACTAATATAGCCCAATTTTCCCTAAAAACAATATAGGAATAAATCATGCTGTCACTCCACACTTTGGGCGGATATCGGTGTTTCTGCGCCAGTGACCCCGCCATAAAGGTCGTTTTTCTTACTTCGCCTTCTCTCCAGGCTTCCGATAAGATGCCGAATACCGATCGCCCTCCGGATCGTACGAAACCTGCACCTGCCCGTCTCGCACCTCCAGCCGGGGAATGTTGCGATGACGACCATCTCGCTCCGGTCCTCGCATCACTGCAAACTGTTCCTCCGTCATGTCTTCCACCATATCGCCCCACCGCTCCTGAGGGTCGATCACCCCACCGCCCCAGTTGGAA
>JAPUIL010000842.1 GCA_027297085.1 Verrucomicrobiota bacterium
CGCAGAGGCGGGAGGTCAGAATCTCCTTTTCGCTGGGGCGTCCTTCGCGTTTGAAGTATCCACCAGGAAATCTTCCTGCGGCTGAATACTTTTCGCGGTAGTCAACCGTGAGCGGAAACCAGTTTTGGTCCGGGCGTAACTCTTCGGCCACAGTGGCGCATACAAAGAGGTTGGTTTCGCCAAGTGAAACGGTAACCGCTCCGCTGGCTTGTTTTGCAATATCGCCGGTGGAAAAGTTAATTCCGAGTCCGTCGACTGTAACTGAATCTTTTTGAATCATTATCTGGTTTATTTCTATGTTTCAATCACAGGCGGGGACTTCTAAGAATGAGTGACATGAGGCATTTAGCCTGCGATCACCGAACCCGCCTTTCTTCTATGGTACGCATGAAAGGACCGTCTACCTCGTAGGAGAGCGGGGAATATTCCATGCACGGTATTATGGGTGGGGTGATTACGGGATTAACGGCGGAGTTTGAGATCTGCCAACAACTGTTTATATTTGTTGAGATCGTGCCGCTTGACGTAATCGAGCAACTTGCGTCTCCGGCTTGCCAGAGCGATCAATCCACGGCGGGAGTGATAGTCTTTGCGGTGAACACGCAGGTGGTCGGTGAGATGGTTGATCCTCGCACTTAAGAGTGCAATCTGCACTTCTGAGGATCCAGTGTCAGCATCGCTTTTGCGAAACTGCTCTATAATAGGTTTTTTATCAATTTTAGTGTTATTCGACATTAGTATAATTTAGATATTCACGACGTTTGGCAGTAATGCCTGGATTCAGCCGTTGCCAGATCCACCGTTCGCCCTTGCGGGTGTCGCGGAGAGAGGTCCTTGTCGGAGGCCTCTGCCCTAACGGTAAGCGGGTAAAAATGGGCATGTGAAAATTCGTTGGCAAGGTTTTTCTACCACGATTTCTGGGCTCTAATTCCGGAGCTTTTTAAACGATGCCAAGGCCAAGCTATCCCGTCTGAGAAGACCTAGACCGTCCAGGTCCTAGACCGTCCAGGTGTTGGCACCGTTAATCAGGTCTTGCAATGAGGTATTGGCGGGCTCGCTTGACATGGCCTGCTCCACTTGATCATGGATCTGGGAATCGTAGGTCGGCTTTTCTACCCGTCTCAATACTCCAACGGGAGTTGGAAATTCTGGATAAGTCATTTCAGCCAGCATAGCGGTGTATAGAGCACCAGCGTTTTCTGGCGAATGCACAAGGATATGCTTGTCCTTCGGTGAGGAGTCTCCCAGAGGTGTAATCTCCGGTTGAGATCCATTCCAAATGATTCCTTTCTTTTCCTCCTTACCATAAACCATGGGTTCACCGGCTTCGAGAAAGAGCAAATTGTCATCCCGGTTCTGGCGGCCGTATACAGGATCCCAGGTCTTGTCATTGAAGATCACGCAGTTCTGAAAAATTTCTACAAAAGAGACTCCTTTGTGGGCTTGAGCGGCCTTAAAGATCTTAATCATGTGCTTCGGATTGGTATCAATCGTTCTTGCAATGAATGTCGCTTCGGCTCCCAAGGCAAATAGGATGGGATTTAGTGGGTTGTCGATAGAGCCCGCCGGAGTGGTTTTAGTACGAGTCCCCAATGGTGAAGTAGGACTGTACTGTCCTTTGGTCAGGCCGTAGACCCGGTTGTTAAACAAAAGAATATTGATATCCACATTACGGCGCAAGGTGTGCATCAGATGGTTTCCTCCGATACTTAAACCATCTCCGTCGCCTGTGATCATCCATACCGACAGATCAGGGTTGGCAACTTTTACACCGGTAGCTACCGTAGGAGCTCTCCCGTGAATTGTATGAAACCCATAGGTGTTCATGTAATAGGGGAATCGACTTGAGCATCCGATACCACTGACCACCACAAAGTTTTCTTTGGGTATGTCCAATTCGGGTAGGGTGCGTTGCAAGGAATTCAGGATGGCGTAGTCCCCGCAACCGGGGCACCACCGTACGTCGTTCGGCGTTACAAAATCTTTCTTTGTCAGGGAGTCTTCTTCCAGTGTTTCAATAGCCATGTCTCGGAATACTCGGGGTGGATTCTTGGGCGTTAGTCATGTAGTAAATCGTGGATTATTTTGGTCAGCTCCTTCACTTTGAAAGGTTGACCCTGTACTTTATTGAACGGAATTGTATCAATGAGTAGTTGTGATCTTAGAAGAACGTTGAGTTGGCCCATATTCAATTCAGGTACCAGGATTTTCTCAAATTGTTGCATGATTTCTTTTAAATCCTTGGGCAACGGATTCAAGTGTCTCAGGTGCACGCTGCTTACAGAAAATCCTTCTGCTTGCAGGGAATTGACGGAGGCTGTGATGGAGCCATAGGTGCCTCCCCATCCGACAACGAGTACTTTTCCGCTGTCCTCGCCTAGAATCTTTGTGGGAGGTAACGATTCGGCAATCAGCTTGATTTTGTCTGCTCGCAACTTCGTCATCTCCTCGTGATTAGACGGGTCGTAGCTGACGCTGCCTTCTTCATCTTTTTCCAGACCACCCACACGATGCTCCAAGCCTTTCTGACCCGGAATAGCCTGTGTGCGCGCAAGCGTGTCCTTATTACGGTTGAAAGAGCGGTAAGGCTGTCCTTCTTCAGCATAGGGCACATTGATGGCATCAAAAGAATCGATCGACGGGATTTTCCAGGGTTCGGCACCATTGGCGAGGTAGAGGTCGCTCAAAACAATTATGGGCGTCGAATAGGTCAGAGCTATGCGGATAGCTTCGATAGCGGTTTCAAAACAATCCGAAGGACTATTAGCAGCAATCACCGGTATTGAGGCATCGCTATGCCGTCCGTATACCGCTTGCAGCAAGTCACTTTGTTCGGTCTTTGTCGGCAACCCGGTACTGGGTCCGCCACGTTGGATATTTAGGATCACAAGTGGTAGTTCGATAGCGGTTGCCAAGCCTATGAATTCGGCTTTCAAACACATACCCGGACCGCTCGTTCCGGTTATTCCGAGATTTCCCGCAAAGCTAGCGCCAAGTGCTATCCCTATAGCTGCTATCTCGTCTTCTGCTTGGACTGTCTTAACCCCGAGGCGTTTGTAGCTCGCTAACATTTCGAGGATGGATGAGGCCGGGGTAATCGGGTAACCGGAATAAAGGAGCTTCCGGTTTGCTTTTTTGGATCCTACAATCAATCCCAGGACCAACGCCTCGTTTCCGGAGATCTTGCGGTATAATCCTGATTCCACATCAGCTTTGGCTACCATGTACCGGTTTCGCGAAGTCTCGGTAGTTTCACCGAAGTAGTAGCCTGCCTTCAACACCTTGATGTTGGCATCCGCCAGAGCGGGCGAACGGCGGCTCCATTTCTCCCGGATAAAATCGATAGTCGTTTCTATAGGGCGGCTGTAGATCCAATACACGAATCCTAGTGCGAAAAAGTTCTTACAGCGTAATTTATCTTTCTTCGTGAGTTCCGAGTCGGCAAGTGACTCCAGGGTGAAGTGGTTAATATCGACCTGTATCAGTTCATATTTACCGGTCACAGCTTCATCTTCCAATGGGTTGGAAGTGTACTCAGCCATTTTCAGGTTTTCCGGAGTGAATGCCGCCGAATTGACAATCAGCATACCTCCTTCTTCCAGGTCCGACAAGTGGACGGCCAGCGCAGCGGGATTCATGGCCACTAGGGCGTCAGGTACGTCGCCAGCTGTCAGGACTTCCGTACTGCCGATTTGTATCTGGAAAGCAGATACGCCGGGTATGGTTCCAGCTGGGGCCCGAATCTCTGCTGGAAAATCGGGAAAGGTTGCCAGGTCGTTACCAAAGGCGGCACTACTGTCTGTAAAGCGCTCTCCGATGGTTTGCATGCCGTCTCCTGAATCTCCAGCGAATCGGATTACGACGGTTTTAAGTTCTATAAACTCTTCGGCGAAGGCGGACTCAGTGTCCATAAGTTTTGGTAATAAGGAAATTTAATCGGTAGATAAAACGCGCTCATCCAAAATGTTATTCCAGTTTAGTCAATCTCTATGGGTATAAGAATTTATAACTTTAGGACATCCTGAAATTAATTTTTCGATTGGGCCTTGGAATCGGCATCTTTGTTACGGCAGAATCTGTAAATTATCAGGCATTTGTGCTATTGAGCCCTTGGTTATCCGGCCCTAAAAATGAGCTCACGAATGCCTTCACACCCTTCGATCTTGGTTAATCGCGTCAGGATCATCTTTTTGTGAAACTGCATTTCCTGTTTTACGACCGGATTACTCACCATAACATACAGGCGCCTGCTACGGTCCAGACGCCAGGGATGAGCATGCTTGGCGTTGTATTCACCCACTAAAGAGGTCCAATTGGCTCTTATGGCCTCTTCGGGGCGGGTCTCGATAATTTGGTATCGCTGAATCACCCGATCCATGACTGCATCCATGCTCTTCTCTTTGCGCCAAAATGCTCTGGACCTGTCTTTGGGTAGACCTCGGAAACTGGCAATCAGGTTGTTGGTTTTTCGACTGAAGGAGCGCGGCTTGTTCATTGTTGAGGCGAGGACAGCATTGAGAATCATTCCTAGGTGGCGCGGGCAATTATGTCCAGTGAATCTTAGAATCAGGTAGACTTTCCCTGCGGTCTCTGCCGCAGGGTACCCCTATTCACAATCGATCAATCGAAATGCGGTCCTGGCCGAAGGGTAGGACAGGAAGCCCTTGGATACCCCGTGGTCTTGCCACGGGGAGGGGCTTTCTGAGCGTTGAGATTTCATTCTTATCCGGGTTAGGAAAAGCGCCATTCGCAGATTATCGTCGATTCGAATCAGGATAGCAGGCAAAATCCTTGAAATATCTTAAATATCCGGTCGAGCTGCTATTTCTTAGAGAGCAGCAGCAGTACAGTAACTTGAAATTTTCGCTAAATTTAGACTGTTCTCTATTTATCCTGATTCTATGAGTACATCACGATCTTCAGATTACCTTGCAGCTTTGCTTGTGGGTCTATGGTTCTTGGCAGCTTGCGCATTCCTTTATCTGTGGCCAAGTTTTAAGTTCGGACAGCCCGTTTGGCAAGTGGGAGACCATCAGACTGTGCCGCCACTCCTTCTGTCGCTGGTACCGTTAGTAGTATTCGGAGCAGTTGCGCTCACATATAAGCGTCCGGATAGAGTGAGCTTTTGGACCATGGTATTGTTGAATGGGACTTTGTATGGACTGATATTTCTTTATCTATTTGAAGTCCGTTCGTCCTTTTCGCGCTTTGTACTGCCAATTACTTTTGTTTTATCCGTTGTCGTCCAAATATTTGGCCTGTTTATTTTTAAATTTATCCGAGGCCGTTGGATCGGTGTACTCGTCGCTACGTCCACGATATTCAGCCTAACAATGGTGTTTGTGGTTCTAACCAATCCTTTGGATATATTGGGCAAGTCTTTTAAGATACTAAATGGTGGTTACGATGCCCTGCGTATTTCTCTTAGAAATGCGCAGTCGAGTGAGAAAACTGAGCAGTATTTGAATACCGCGTTTTATCATGTCAGAGCTGATGTCTTTCAAAAATATATACCAGAATCCGCTGTAAGAGGAGGTGGAATGCTATCTCTGGATGAAGGTGTGCTTCTTGTAACAGGAGACGGGAAATTCTATCTGATCAGGAGGAACGGAGGATTCCAGGAACTCGATGTAGAAGCTCTCGTAATTGAGGTACCTCTCAATTACGAGGCCTTTGTGAACGATGCACCAATAACCGTGTATCATAAATGGTTTCGGGTGGCCGGCATCCATTACGAAAAAACACCGGCAGGAATCCGATTATGGGTGTCACACCATTATTGGAAAGTTGAGGAGCAGAAATTCTATGTTCGACTATCTACGATTGAAGGAACACTAGCAGAACTTTTGGATGGTAAACCTTCTTCAGATTGGAAAACTCTATTTGAATCGACCCCGGGACTCACGTTTAATGAGAATTCTCGTCACGGGAATCCCTTTAATGGTTCGCAAATTGGTGGGCGTATCCAAACTTTGGATGAAAAGTATCTTTTATTGACTATGGGAGATCACGAATGGGATGGCTGGAATTCTGAATTTTCATATCCACAGGATCTCAAAGTTTCGTACGGTAAAATTCTGAAAATTAACAAAGAAACAGGGGCCTCAGAAATTTTTAGCGCCGGTCACAGGAATCCCCAAGGACTTATCATTACTTCGGACCGGACCATTTGGTCAACTGAGCATGGGCCAGCGGGTGGAGATGAGCTTAATCTTATTCTTGAAGGTAAAAACTATGGCTGGCCACTAGCAGTATTAGGAACCGACTATCAGGAAAAGGTATGGCCTCCTAGTATTCTTCAAGGCAAGCACGACGGCTATGAATATCCGGTTTTCGCCTGGAATCCATCCATTGGGATTTCGAACCTGGTTCAAATAAATAGTGAACTGTTTCCGGTCTGGAAGGAAAATCTTTTGATTGCGTCCATGGAGCAACAAAGCCTCTACCGTGCACATGTTGAAGATGGCCGGGTAGTGGTCGTTGAACCCATAGAAATTGGTAACCGGGTACGTGATATCATTGAGGATCGGGACGGACAGATTTTTCTGTGGACCGATGAGGGCAATGTGATCGTCCTCAACCCGATCCTGGACACTGAAAAGACGGGTGAAATGATTTTTGCCCAGTGTATGGCTTGTCATACCTTTGACGAGAGTGGCAAACAATCCATAGGGCCCAACCTGATTCGTCTCTACGGTCGTTCCATTGGGAATACGGCAAATTACCAATATTCGCCAGCGTTTCAGAAACTCGAAGGACGGTGGTTTGAAGAGGCCCTAGATGCTTTCCTGAAAAATCCCCAGCAGTTTGCACCTGGAACCACCATGGCTGTGCCCGGTATGAATGATACGGATCGTAAAAAGGTCATAGATTACCTACAAGGCAAGTAACCTGGCTTAATCCACGAACTGCTAGGTCGAATGGTTGGCCTGTTCCGACTTGAGGACCTCAGGTAGCTGGTCTATGGATCCCAGGACGGTACCCGGCTCCATGCCATGGGGAATTCGGTTGTGCAAAAGAAGCGAATTCCATCCGGCTCGAAGGGACGGAGTGAAATCGTTGCTCATGCTGTTGCCAAGGTGCAGCAGACTGGATGGAGTAGCTCCCAATAACTCCGCTACCTTATGGTAAATGGATACCGATGGTTTTTCCATACCCAGTTCTGTGGATATGAAGACTCCGTCGAAAAAATCTCTAAGTTTCAGATTTTCCAAAATGCCGTAGAGGCGTTGGTCCCAATTCGAAACTATAATCAACCGAAAACCCTCATCCTTCAGGGCCTGTAAAGTTCGCTTCAATCGCGGCTTGGGCTTCCAGCGATAGCCTTCTCCCATTGTCTTCCAGAGCATCTCAAAAAGTGCGTCTTGATACTCGTTTCCTAGAATTGCCTGGACCACCTCAGTCCATCGCTCTCGCTCCACAGATTCATTAATGGTGCCGGGCGAATGCATTCGTGACTTGTGGAATTCCGCCATGAAACGCATTTCCAATTCGGGCTCAGTCATGAAAACACCATGGTTCTGGAGGACTTCAGAGTATATCGCTCCAATGGATGGGAACGGATCAAATAGAGTACCCGTGGCATCAAAACTAATAGTACGTATGGAGTTAAAGCTCATGTAAGTTTTAAAATCTGCCCGGATGAAAGGCTCGGCGGGATGAAAGCGCAAGGTGTACGCCTCAGATGATAAACATTTGATTTTTTCTCCCTAAAAAGGGAATCTTTGACCCGATAAATGTATAGGAAGTTTAAATTTTTTCTACGATTGATCCTGTTGGCCGGTTTCACAGGACTGTGGAGCTCGACTATAACTCTGGGGTATTTAACTCGAAAAGAAGCCTTTGAGCAGTCGTTTGATTTGGTCTGGAGTACTGTGCATGAGTCTCATTGGGATGAGACGTTTGGTGGGCTTGATTGGGAAAAAACTAGGAAGACCTACTACCCAAAATTGCGAAGGATTAGAAAACGAGCCGATTTGGTTAGACTTATGCAAAAGATGCTCGATGAACTCGATTTATCCCATTACAAAGTCCTCAGTAATTTCGTCGAACCTCTCGATAATCATCCTCGTGGAGGCTATGTTGGCCTAGAATTGAAATATATTGGTGGACAAGCTTACGTTACTCGCGTGGATGAAGATTCACCCGCAGCGGATGGCGGTGTAATGCCAGGTTGGCGGCTCAAATCTATACATAGTAGATCAATCAAAAGACTCGTTAGCCCCTTCCTGAAAGCTGACTTGTCCGAAAGGAAGAGGACTTTTTATATTCAACGGTATCTGAACGACGTTGTGCAAGGTGGTCCTAATCGAAAAATCCGGACTGACTGGTATCCGCCTGCGGGAAGGGCTCTGAAAGTTTACATGATACCTGAATTCGATGAGCGGCAGGAGTCTGAGGCAGTTGGGTATCTTCCCTCTCAGAGAATTGAATACCAACAGACTTATCTCGAAGGGGATGTCATGTACATACGCTTTAACTACTTTCTGCCGCAATTGATGTCGGACATCCGTGACTCCATTGAATCAGCTTCCGGAACTGCCAATGGCATCATTATAGATCTACGTGGCAACAGTGGAGGAATGGCAATTATGGCTACCGGTATTACCGGGCTCCTTGTCGATGAGCAAACAACTTTGGGTACCCTCGTTATGAAGAAAGGATACATCTCCTACCAGGGCTATCCGCAAGCTAAACGGTATCGTGGGCCGGTGGCGATTCTGGTGGATGGGAGCTCTGTTTCCACCTCAGAGATGCTGGCGGCTGGATTACAGGAGGCCGGACGGGCGCGTTTATTTGGTGAAATCACGCTGGGTGAGTCGCTTCCCTCTCTTTTCAAAAAACTGCCAAGTGGTGACGTATTGCAATATGCTGTTGGCGATTATCATACGCCTGGTGGATACCGCATTGAAAAGAACGGTGTAGTGCCGGATGAGATTCTGATACCCGAGGTGAAGCAACTAGAAACGGGCCTCGACCTTCCTTTGCAGAAAGCTACTGAATGGATTTTGAAGCAAAATGCTTCCGAAGAAAACGATGCATCATAGTCACTGGATAAGAATACTGAGCCTACTGCTGTTATCTGGATTTTCCCTGAAATCCATTGCCTCCGACGAAGCATCCGAGCGTGCGTTTGTGGAGGGAGTGTTGGAGAAATATATCGATTCCCAAGGGGGGCGTGAGTTGTTGTCGACAGTGACTTCTTTCGAAATGAAAGGCACGATGTCTCTCGAGTCTCAAGGCATTGAGATTCCTGTCGTTCAGAGAATTCAGGCACCGGATAAGGTGATGACGACCCGCGAATTTCCAGCTTTTGGAACCATTCGTGAAGTGCTCAACGGAAATGCAGGCTGGGAGTGGCATCCCCTTGCCGGGGAACGTCCGTTGGATGAGGCGGAAGTAAAGGACCTATTAAAGGACTCCGACCTTCAGCGCGATCTCAAACTGTTCGATGTTTATGAGAGTATCCGTTTGGGGCCTCCTGAGACGATTGAAGGATATGACACCATACATCTCATCTTTCTGGATGAGGACGGTAAGGAGGAACACTGGTACTTCAAAGAAAACGGTGATCTCTTTCAGAAGATTCATACAGTAACCGCGGGAGCTGCCAGTGAGTTTGAGTCTACCGAACGATTCTACGACTTCGAAACCCACCAGGGATTCAGATTTGCCCGCCGCATCGAATACATTAATCCCGCTTACACAGCAAAACTCACCATTAGTCTGTGCCTGATAAATCAGGAATTCGACCCTGCAATATTCGAATTGCCTGCGGCTATTAACTTAGAAGGCAATTAAGCTTAAGTTCAAAAAAAACCTAGGATACTTAAGAGCGTTCCAGGACTACCGATGATTGATCTGCTTTGATCCAGCGTTTATAAAAATTTTCGAGCTTTTCGTATTGATCTAACTCCACACGAACCGGATGGACTTTTATAGATCGATGAACATGAATAGCATCCTCTTTCAGCTCGAAGGTCAGATCATAGCTTGCGAACTCTTCTTCTAAGGTGACGTTATCAGGCATTTCGCTGATCTCAAAACCTTCTGGTAGAAAAATCTTGGTCGTTTCCTCCAGGTTGTAGCTGTAAAGATCGACCGCTTGTCTTCTATCCTCTTCTCCGAATGGGACTGAGGTGACTCTGTTAAGGGCCACAGGTTTGAAGATAAGCAAAACGTTGCGCATGTTTTTAGCAAAACTGGGAGCTCCAAATGCGACCTCCATGGAAAAGTTTCCTGAGGATATATCATCGTCTCTTTTGGGTTCACTGATCTCTGCACCTGGGTGGAAGCTTGCAATCCAGTCTTTGGTCATTTGCATGTAGTCTGAGTCTTTGATAAACGCATATTGACGCTCTCGTTTACCTGCTTGCCCAGAGGACGTCTCATTTATGACCCCAATAGCTTTCCCGTTGGGTAGCAATTCCAGCTGGATATCTCTCTTAAGGAGGCTTTTTTCGAGTGGTATCCGTGGGATGGACACTAGCCCGCCTTTATCGCCGGCTAAAAGGATGCCCTTTGAATCTTGTATCGAGTAGGGCAGATCTCCGAATGGAGTAAAGGTTGAGGTCGGGTCAAAAATTAATAGATTTCCTAATTCTGGATGTTGAATAGTTGCAGGGGAGGAAAATGTGTCATCGACCTTTATTGCGGCTACGCAATGATTGAATTGACTGGGTGATGGCCACTCTTCGAAAATTTTAGTTTGTACGCTGTATACAATCAATGGATACAGATCAATTCCTTTAATTTTCAATAGTCCGTGCAGCAGGTTTGTTTTGTCTTTGCAGTCTCCGTACTTAGTTTTGAATACTTCATCGGCAGGTCTGGGTGTGTAGCCACCCCCTTTGCCAAGATCGAGGGCTACAGAAATATAGTTTATCGACTGAGCAAATTCGGAAAGCGTTTGGATCACCTCAATCGTGGTAGACGAATCAACTGTAAGCTCCTTAACTTTTTTCTCCATTGCTGGTGAGACCACTGCCAGTGATTTGTAGGTAGGGGTTCTTTTCTGCGAGATCTCTTTCCAGGAACTGTAGAATCTTCGGCCACTATTGGCTGGTGGAATAATGTCGAAGGCTGCCCCATTATCCCAAACGGTGACCTTATCGATCTTGAGATTCGAAATGGCTTTGACCTGATCCTTTAGGTCCTTGCCATTGGCTTTAAATCGGGTAGGGCACAAGAATCTTGCCTTGCGGAGCGTTGGGTATTCCAGCCTCGTGGGCGGTGATCGCATTATCCCAAATAGGCATATTGACCGGTTTTCAATCGGCGGCAAATGTAGATGCGGTTGATAAGAGGAGCATCGTTTCGCAAAAATAGGATCGTTTCAAAAGACGTAGAATCTAAACGGTATGGGCGGAGAACTCAAACCTTCGAGTAGAATAATGACTTACCTTAATCAATCCAAACTGGCTGGGTAAAGGCTCCGTTTTTGGCGATGTCCCAAACTTCTATCCGGGCCCAGTTTCGACCCGTCAAGTCGATCTTTAAATCGATGTTCCGGCTTCCAAACTCCCTCGTATCGGATAGATC
>JAPUIL010000843.1 GCA_027297085.1 Verrucomicrobiota bacterium
TCTTTGGTGAGTTCCAGAGGGTTGACCAGAGCTTGCGAGGCCAAATGCGGACCGGGTTGACGGGCGGACACGTCTTGGCCCAAAGCCTTCTGATGGATGGAAAAGAAGGTGATTACACCAAGCAATTGAACCAAATATGCAGCGACCTTTCTCCGGAAAAAGAGAGATGTCAGACTCAACTTGAAAAAGCGTCTAATGGGACAAAGCATATTTGAGATCAGGCAATCAGTTCCGGGATGACCTTTCCACCGAACTGGGACAATTGTTTGAACCGGCCTCCGTGGAAATAGGTAAGGCGATTGTCATCAAGGCCCAACAGATGAAGCAGCGTCACATGCACATCGCGAATGGGATGTACGACATCAACCGCCTCATTACCGATTTCATCTGTGGCTCCGATCGTATGACCGCCATTTACTCCACCTCCGGCAAACCACATGGCCATCGCTTTAGCGTTGTGATCTCGCCCATAACTGGTCCCACCCTGACGCAACCCATTATCAGGGGTACGGCCAAACTCACCGCACCACACGATTAAAGTATCATCCAACATTCCCCGCTGCTTAAGATCCTTAATGAGTCCGGCGATGGGCTTGTCAATACTGCCTATGAGTGAGCCGTGAGCCCGCTCGAGATAATCGTGAGAGTCCCAGCTGCTTGAATAGACCTGGATAAAGCGTACACCCTTTTCAACCAGGCGACGGGCAAGCAGTAACTTCCGACCAAATACTTCCGTATCATCATTTCCGATACCATACAGTTCTTTGGTATTTTCACTCTCCTGATCAATCTCCAGTATACCCGGAACTTGCATCTGCATACGGAACGCCAATTCGTAATTGGCCATGCGGGCCCGAAGCTCATCATGCGAGGGATGTTCTTCCAAATGGTTGTGGTTAAATCGACTGAGCAGGTTCAAGTTTTTACGTTGCAGCTCGGGAGTAATTCCCTGCGGTGGTTTAAGATCCAGAATGGGTGATCCTGTTGGACGTAACGGCGTACCCTGAAAGTGAGCCGGTAAAAAACCGTTGCCCCAATTGGGAGACCCACCTTGCGGGTAGGACAACTCAGGCAGCACGATAAATCCCGGAAGATCCTGATTCTCGGTACCGAGACCATAGGTGACCCAGGATCCCAATGCCGGATCGCCTCCAAAGCGGTTGCCGGTGTTCATGTGGAACAAGGCCGTCGGGTGATTGACCGACTCAGCCTGGCATCCACGGTAAAAACAGATATCGTCTGCGACCTCCGCGAGGTGCTGCCAGGGCTCGCTCATCCACGCGCCCGATTGACCTACCTGCCTGGACTCCCAAGGACTCTGCACATAGTAACGCAGGCCGGTTTCCATCGCAGCCTTTTTTTCGCCCGTTGCTGTAAAACGCTCCATGTGGATATTTTCCAGCTGAGGCTTGGGATCAAAGGAATCTATGTGACTGAGTCCGCCCTCCATCATGAGGAAGATACAGTTCTTTGCCTTGGGCGGCAAATGAGGTTCTTTCAAGGACAAGGGTCCGGCGGTCGTCCCAGACGCGGACAGCTTTGACGGCATTAATCCGGCAAGGGCAACAGAACCCAGACTTGCACCCATGCTATAAAGAAAATCACGCCGGTTTAAAGAAGCGGCTGTCGCTACGTTTTTCTGAAGTTCCTGAAGTAGTTTCTTTTTCATGACCTAATAAATGTAGAGGAATTCGTTGCTGTTAAATACCACCAGGCATATCTCTGCCAGAGCCCCGGTCTCAACATCGACGTCGGCCATTCCGGGATCAGCCTCATAGTCGTCGAAACCAAAAAGCACTTCGTTAAAGGTGAAGGGCTCACCGGTCATTTCTTCAACGGCGGATCGTTCCACTTCCCGGGGAAATGATCTTGGCTCGAATGTAAGCGTCTCATGCTCCTCTTCCATGTCCTTCCAATGATCCAGGCAAAGTTTCATCTCGCTTCGAATCGGCTTACGGCCATAGGCGCGGTTAAACAGCTCTTCGATGACGGATTTTCGGCTCTTATGGTTCTCAAGCAAGTCGATAGAGGTGGCAATGGATCTTAACAAGCTATCCTCACTATTAAAGAGACTGAACACCTGGGGTGTAACGGTAGAGGACTCACGAAACTCGCAGGACTCGTCCGGACTGGGCTGATTAAACACCTCCATAAACGGATTTCTTAAGCCACGGATTTTCTTGGCATAGACAGAACGGCGGTTTCTTTGCTCAGGTGTGCGAGCCGGTTCGTAAGAAGCCGCAAACGAACCCATTATCCGGCGGGGCTGCAGGGCGACTTCTATGTTGATTTCCGGTCGCGCCGGTAATCCTCCAACATCAGAACTAAGTTCTCCGGAAACGTATAGCATACTATCTCGAATTTCTTCCGCACTCAAGCGACGTGGCTTAAATGCCGCATAGGATTTTCCATGTGGATCTTTATCATCCAGACGCTCGCGGTGTCTATAGTCGGATGATCGACGGTAAGCTTGAGAAGACATGATAAGACGGTGCATCTCTTTGATGGACCAACCGGATTCCAAAAATCGAGAAGCCAGATAATCGAGCAGCTCGGGATGACTTGGCTTCCCTCCCATGGCACCGAAGTTATTGGGTGTATCCACAATCCCCTGATTAAAATGATAATTCCAGATGCGATTAATCATGGAGCGAGGAACCAGAGTATTAGTTGTACTGGTCAGCCACTTGGCGAAGGCCAGGCGTCGCCCCTGGGGCGTTTCAGGTATAGTGTTCCACTCGGTCGCCTCCAAAGTATCGTTCGAATCGGGTAGGGCGCTGAACACGCCGGGAGTCACTTCTTCTCCACGCGTAAACGGATCTCCGCCCGTCATAATATGAGAAGCGTCCCATTCACCCTCTCCCATCGGATCTTCAGGCATGCTCACCATGGATCCGGAAATAAGTGGTTCTTCTGGAGATTTCCCGCTGTAAACCGACAAGGCGTACGGCTCGAATCTGTTCAGCTCGTAGGTGCTGCGTAACACATTTTTAAGAGCCACCTTTCGGACGCCAGTTTGTTCAAACGTCAGGCCCAAATCGCGAGGAGGTAGTTGGTCAACCGGAATCCCCCGCTGGGCAAGCTGAGCACGTTTGCCAAATGGAATACCTTTTTCCAGGCACCATTGTTTTTCAGCCTCGGTTGCTATGGCCGTCAGATCGTCGCGTATCTTATCAAAATAATCGATACGCTTTTGCATCACCTCTTTTTCATCGAAGCCAATCAACGCTTCATAGTCTTGAAAAGGGATTTCACGGTCAGCAAATTGAGTGGTGGCAAACACCGCTTGAATGCGATAATAATCTTTGGTCGGAATGGGATCAAACTTGTGGTCATGACAGCGGGCACACTGAAGTGGATGGGACATAAAGACCTGCCCGACACTGTCAGTAACATCATCGAGGAATTGCTGCCGTGTAATGCGCGCAACGGTCATCGAAGTATTTTCCCAAGGACCCATTCGCAGGAAACCAGTGGCCAGAATAGCCTCCGGGTTTTCGGGGTCCCATTCATCGCCCGCCACCTGCTCCAAAACAAATTCATCGAAGGGCTTGTCCTGATTGAAGGCACGAATGACATAATCCCGATAACGCCACGCGTTGGTCCGTTCATAGTCATTGGCGTATCCGGCGGAATCGGCATAACGAACCACGTCCAACCAATGCCTTCCCCACTGTTCACCATAACGCAGATCTTCGAGTAAACGATCGACCACTTTGGCGAAGGCCTTTGCGTCGGAACTTCGGTCTTTGATGAATGCGCTCACTTCCTGGGGAGTAGGAGGTAAGCCAATCAAATCAAAGGTCGCACGACGAATCAGTGTTCGACGATCGGCCAAAGAAGCGGGTTTGAGTCCGATATCATAGAGCTTTTTGTTTATAAAGGCATCAACCGGATGCGTCCGTTTGGATTTGCCAGGCACCTCCGGATCTTTGACCGGCTGGTAGGCCCACAAATTCTTTTCCTCATAGCGACGAAAAGTCCAATCGTCATCCAAACCCCCACTGGTTTGAACGATGACCCCTTCTGCATATTTATCGGTAATAGTGGACTGATCTTCCTCAGAGGGCCAAGGCGCCCCGGCATCGATCCAGTCGCGGATCAACCAGGTTTGCTCCTCTGTTAATTTATCCGCCTCCTTCGGCGGCATTTCATAATCCTCGATCTCCCAGGTCGTAGCCCTATACATGAGGCTGCCGTTCCCATCGCCCGGAATAAGCACGTCATCGGAAGATTCCCCGCCGAGTAACATGTCCTCGCGATTGGTAAGGATCAGGTCGCCCTTGATTTTATCCTCACCGCCGTGACAGGCGAAGCACTTTTGCTTGAGCAGCGGCTTCACCTTCAGGCTAAAGAGAATTTCGCCTTCGGTGTATTCATCTCCCAGCAAACAAAGACCGGGAAGAAACAGTATTACCCATCGCCAGTTCGCCATTAAGGCAACGACCGACGAGTGGATACCTCTAAAGCGGCAAAACATAATTGG
>JAPUIL010000844.1 GCA_027297085.1 Verrucomicrobiota bacterium
ATGCGGGATTTAAGGTTTGACCCCCTCGAAAGGAAATGGACCGTAGATTCGCTTATAACGGCCTTAAGTGAGTGACATTCCCCCTATAGTGAAAATATCCGAAGGACTCCTCTCCATAGAAACCAAGGTCCTTGCTCTCACGAGCATGGCACCTGTAAATATTGAATCGAAATGTAGCGACCTTGGTCGCGAATCGGTCGTAAAGCTCAACAAATCAACCCCACGTGAAACACATCCTGACACCAAGCCCATTATGAAAAGCCTACTTTATCACACCGCAAATTACTCCATAGAGTCTTCGTTTCAAGAGACTGAAATAAAATGTAGCACTGATCGTGAGATCATTGAAGAAGTGTCCACAACCTCACGGTCGTGGCTACAGTCTGAGTCATATACAAGTAGAGCATTCGGCGTAGGTGTATTCTTAATTCTCTTACTAATTTGCTCTTCATTCCTCTCCGCTCAAAACAACTCCCGCAACAAGGGATCAGGGCTATCCGAAATTGAATTGGCCATATTTGAGGAGCGAAACTTTCACGGCATGCCCTATCGCCTTCTCCTTCCCATTGACTTCGATCCACGCAAAACCTACCCCCTGATCCTCAACCTGCATGGTCGAGCCGGCATCGGCGATGACAACAAAAGTCAATTACGCTCCTGGTCGAAAGTTTTCACAACCAAAGCCTGGCGCAAAAAATTCCGCTGTATCATGATAGCGCCTCAGTCTTGGGATTCCTGGTCGGCTTTCAATGAAATGAATCCCGAATTGTCCGAAGAAGATATCAGCCAACTGTCTCCAGCCTGGCAGGAACGTTTCAAAGCAGGAAGGTACTCCTCTGACGAAGTTTCCACGGGAAGCTTAACCATGGCATTCCTGCTCGTGGATCAAATAGTCCGCGACTACAAAGCAGACCCTAAACGAATTTATGTCCTGGGCCACTCCATGGGCGGATTTGGAACCTGGAACGCCATTTGGGCTGATCCCGGCCGCTTTGCCGCCGCAATTCCCAGCGCTGGAGGTCTGCTGCCCTGGAAAAACCGGTCTCGATTTTTAAACGTCCCCATCTGGGCCTTTCATGGAACCGACGACCCCACGGTATCATTTACATACACCCAAGAGATTTTTGACGCTTTAAAATCCGTCAAAGGTAACATGAAGTTTACCGCACTCGGTGGCGTTAAGCACAATGCGTCCACTTATGGCTTCGTTTACGAGGGCGACGATGAAGAAAAAGGGTTCATCACCCACACCAGCAGCAAACGCTGCGACAAAACCCCCAATGTCTGGGACTGGTTGTTTAAACAGAAGTTAGATTAGATGGTTACCATCGACTCTTTAACGACGGCATTGCAGGGATGCAATTGCCCTACCATATAATCCGTTGCGGAAGGGCCACTGCGTCCTCGCAGTGCCGAAATTGGTAGACGACCTTGCTTACATCATTCCACTTCACCCTATCCCGTATTGCTCCATTTTTTTCAGCAGAGTCCAGCGACTGATGCCCAGGCGTTTGGCCATGTGGGTCTTGTTACCGTCCAGGTCTTCAAAGGCGGCTTTGATGGCCTGTCGTTCCACCGCTTCAATAATGTCGTTTAAAGCGCCGGTCCGCGATGCTGCATCGGTAGTAGCCAGGTTCACACCCACCTTGTCCGTTAAGGCCGACATACCAATTGAGTGACCATTGGAAGTGAGAATTAAAGCCCGTTCCACTTCATTGCGCAGCTCCCGGATATTGCCGGGCCAGGAGTAGCTTTTCAGAGCAGTTATTGCGTCGTCGGTGAAACCTGGGTAGGTTCGGCCCGCTTCTTCGGCGAAGTTCTTTAAAAAGTGTTCGGCAAGTAATGGAATATCTTCCTTCCGTTCTCGTAGAGCCGGTAATTGAATGGGGAATACGTTCAAGCGGAAAAAGAGGTCTTTACGGAAATCACCCTGCTCTACCAACTTCTCCAAGTCGCGATTACTGGCCGCGATGACCCGGGCATTGGTTTTGCGTACCGTCGTTTCCCCCACTCGGCAAAATTCCTTTTCCTGCAACACGCGGAGAAGGCGCACCTGCATGGAAGCACTGGTCTCGCCTATTTCGTCCAGAAACAGGGTTCCGTTTTGCGCCGCTTCAAAGAGTCCGATCTTGTTTTCAAACGCTCCTGTAAAAGCGCCTTTCGTATGACCGAAGAGTTCACTCTCGAGCAGATTCTCCGAAATGGCTCCACAATTGATGGCGATAAATTTTTCCTTCATGCGCACACCGCTGGTATGAATGGCCCGAGCAAAGGTTTCCTTGCCAGTGCCGGTTTCACCCAACAGGAGAACCGTGACATGTTCATTGGCGATTTTTCTCATCAGGTCGATGCACTTTCTGGTGGCCGGACTTTCGCCAATAATCTGGTCCGATTTACGTTGCCGGGATAGCTCCTTTCTCAGGTAGGCATTCTCGTCGTACATGTCATGAATCCGCAACATGGAGTTGATGCGCGCCATGAGCTCAACCGGTTCAAAAGGCTTAGTGACATATTCATCTGCACCGGCTTTCAGGCCTTTGACTATATCCTCAGTTTCACTCTTGGCCGTCAGCATGATAATCGGCGTAAAACTTTCGACCGTCGCTTCCTTGATACGCTTACAGGTCTCATAACCATCCATACCCGGCATCATGACATCGAGCAGCACCAGGTCGGGATGCTCATTCTCCACTAATTTGATGGCGTCCTTGCCACTCAAGGCTTCCAGCACCTCGTGCCCAACCGAGCTCAAGCGTTTGCTCAATGCTTTGACGTTGGAAGCATGATCATCAACGACTAGTATTTTTGCTTTAGCCTGCATGTCTTACCGAATTTAGGTTGCCGAAAGATTCGCCACCAAGGTGCCTCCTACATGTTGGTTTGGATATTTCAAATGTAGGAGTTAGCTTGCTGACGATTCCTACGTCAGAACTTCGCCCGATGTATCGAGCCGCAGCTTTGGAACAATCCCCATACATATTTTTTATGTTAAACTTATTATTGTGCATCTGACGAATTCAACCTCCTACTCATAATCTCAATTCATCCCTTTCGTAGCGGCAGATTAAACCGGAAAGTTGACCCCCGGCCAAGCTCACTTTCCACCCAAATCCTGCCTCCGTGTAATTCGACAAAGCTTTTCGCAATAGCCAATCCCAGGCCGGTTCCTTCGGCAACCTTAGAGGACGATCCATCTACCTGGGTAAAGGTTTCGAAAATTCGCTCATTCTCGGTAGTGGGAATTCCAATACCATCGTCCGACACCCAGAACATTACACCTTCCTCCGTTTTTTCCGCACCTATTCGAATCTGACCTGTTTCGGTAAACTTCACCCCATTCTTCAACAGGTTTACCAGTACCTGTTGGGTAATTCGCCGCTCGTCCGCGCGAATCACCGGAAGCGGTTCCCTCGTTTCATCCACCAGCTCCAGTCCTTTGTCCTCCGCCAAGTGTTGTACCAGGGAAATAGCTGTCTCAATAAAGGAAGCCGGACTGCAATCCGCCCATTCGAGGCTGATAGCCCCGGCTTCAATCTTGGAAAGCTCGAGCAGGTCGTTGATCAACAGATTAAGATTCCTGCCATTGCGTTCAATCTCTCCAACAGCATCGAAAATATCGCTGGAGACCTCCCCGTATATCCCGTCCATAACCAGGGAAGAAAAGTTGAGAATGGAATTCATCGGGGTGCGCAACTCGTGGGATATATTGGCCAGAAACTCCGATTTCAGGCGGGTGGCGGCTTTGAGGACCTTATTCTGCTCCTCCAGACGACGAAAATCCAGGAAACGCTGAAAACCCAATGAGATTGCTTCGGCGAATGCTTCCAGGACTTCCACATCCTTCGAAGTATAAGGCTGCTCTTTCGAAGTTACGGCAATGCTCCCGCCCGAGAAGGGTCCGCGCAATACGTATCGAGGTATGCCTTCTTCTTTCCAGTCTTTGGACCAGCGCTGCTGATACCGTTCCAGAGCCAGTTTCAAATCCGCATCGGAGCGATTGATGACCCTGGCTTCCTTGCCTTTCTCCTCCAGGACCGGTGATCCCACTAAATCTTCAGTTGTATAATAAAAATCCCAGTTCTCGGTTAATTCTACCACTATGGCCGGTCCTTCAATCTCGATCAGCTGATTCAATTCCTTTTTATTCAACTCTATGACTTCTGGCAGACTGAGAAAATTTTCCCTCATTATTTTGTGCGCCATGCAATAAAGCCTTACGATATTGGTGACTTCATCGATGATGCCGATCGAAGCCGTGACAAATTTCACGTCCAGGGATTTGAACTGCTCAGCCAGACTCGTTACCACATCCACAATGTCCGTGCTCTGCTTCATGGCACTCACCTCGTTCCGGATGACACCGGCCGCCCGGGCGATTTCTCCGCGCCTCAATTCCAGGTACCGCGCGTAGCCATTGTTGAAAACAGCCGCAAATCGGGTAAAAAGTGCGATCTCCCGTT
>JAPUIL010000845.1 GCA_027297085.1 Verrucomicrobiota bacterium
GCCAAAAAGCCATCTGTCCCACTGGGATGCGCTCCTTATGGAAGTTCGCAGCGTTCCGCCCTCCTGCAAGTATCCAGATACTCGCAGGAAGGCGCGCCTTGCGCTGCTTCCAGAATGAGTTGCACCACGGTCGCATTCTTAGTGGAAAGTGGTCTTTGATCCCGCTGTGAGGGCTTTCAAAGTACTCAGGCAATAGATCCTGTTTCGCCCGTTTCGTAGATTAATTTGTCTCTAGAATGTAACCACCCGGGGTGTTTGGGAGTTCTTGAATTAGGCTAATCAAGTAATCCATATGGTAACGCTCAATCACCAATTTTCCATGAAAACCAACCTAGTTTTTGTCCTCAGCCTATCCTTTGCCTTGTTGGCCGGTGAATCTCTTGCTCAGCGCGGACCTGGCGGACAGCGCGGACCTGGCGGACAACGCGGACCTGGTGGACAAGGTAGGGAGCGTGGAGGCGATTTTGATTTCTTTAAAACCATGCCGTTCCTCCAGGCGCTGGATGCAGATGGGAACGGAGAGCTCTCATCTGAAGAAATTGAAAAGGCGGCCGTTGCTCTTCAGATCTTGGATAAAAATAAGGACGGAAAACTAACCCTAGATGAGGTTCGTCCCAGTGGTGGGCGGCCCAATTCAAATAGTGGCGGTCAAGGAGGTGGACGTCCCAACTTTAATCAGGGTGGACAAGGTGGAAGCAGGCCAAATTTTAATCAGAGAGGTCAATCAGGTGGTCAAAGTTCTGGACGGGGTCCCCGGGCAAGTATTACCGAAGGAGTCGCCGAAGCCTCATCAGTCGATGAGCGAGTAGAAC
Source organism: Verrucomicrobiota bacterium (assembly GCA_027297085.1). GTDB lineage: Bacteria > Verrucomicrobiota > Verrucomicrobiia > Opitutales > UBA2995 > UBA2995. The sequence continues at coordinate 813 of JAPUIL010000845.1, forward strand.
GACTGATGGATCTGGACCGCAATGATGACGGACTATTGAGCGAGGATGAGATAGGTGCAGCCTTGCTGGAAAAGGCTGATAGCGATGGGGATGGATTGGTTTCAAAGAACGAGATTCGAGCAATTGTAATTGAGGAGGCCAAAAACCGTTAGTTGGAAGCTGAACAGATCGATGAGAATGTTAGTAACAGTTATATTCGCCTCGATTTGCCTGTCTGCGTACCTAGCTGGTTCAACGAGCAATGAGACCTTTTCGGAAGAAGCTATGATAGCTGCCGTGTCCAAGGCCCTGCCTCTCATCGAGCGATCTTCCGTGGTTTCTCTTAAGGAGCGTTCCTGTTTCACATGCCACAATGGTGCGGCTTCAGTGTCCGCTCTTGAGACGGCTCGATTAAGAGGTTTTTCGATTGATGAGGACAATATGGTAAATCAGCTGCAGCGGGCTTACTCCGAAATTCGAAGTGTGGATCGTCGTATCGAACCTGGCGCGTTTGCCCCTGGTCAGGCTGATGGCGGAGGTTGGAAATTGTTAACCTTGGCAGCAGCGGAATGGCCGAAGGATGAAGTCACTGAAGCAGGCGTTCGTTTTCTAATCGAATACAATAGAGACCGCGATCATTGGTTCTGGTCGCAAGTGAAGCGACCTCCCACTCTGGGTAGTTCATTTACAACTACTTGGGTGGCATTGAGAGCCATTCGAGAGTTTATTACTCCCGAAACCGCATTGAGTGTGGAACTTCGTACCGCCGAGGCGCTTGGTTGGTTGCTCCGTACCCAGAGTGTAGATACCGAGGATAGTGTATCCCGATTACGTGGTCTTTATGTTGCGAATGCGTCAGCGAAAGATATCGAAATGGAAGCAAACAAGTTGCTGAGCAAACAGCATCTTGATGGAGGCTGGGCTCAATTGCCAAGAGGAGAGAGTGATGCTTATGCAACCAGTATCGCTTTAATTGGCTTTTACGAGTCAGGATCCATTGATCATAGGTCTCCGGAGTCATTAAGAGCCCTTCAATATTTATTGGATACTCAGCTCACCGATGGTTCCTGGCAGGTTGATAAACGTGCACGAGCCCTCCAACCACATTACGATAGCACGTTCCCTCACGGGCAAGATCAATTCATTTCTCAGATTGCCACTTCCTGGGCGGTGGTTGCCATGTTGCAGATGATTCCACCTATGGTGAATGATTCTTTCATCGCAAGTCAGGGAGATCGTATTTCAGATATAGAGGTCGACAAGACCGCTCAGACATTTACGGAGAGTGAAGTAGCGTTCTTTCGTGAGAAAATTGAACCTGTGCTTATCGAGTCTTGCTTTAAATGCCACTCAGAAGAATCGGAAAAACTGAAAGCCGACCTCTATTTGGATTCTCGTGAAGGCATGCTTATTGGAGGAGAGAACGGTCCAGTAATCATGCCGGAAGATCCTGATGGAAGCCTGATTTTGGATGCGCTCTATGGAATAGGCATCGACGAAATGCCTCCGAAAAAAGGTCCGCTACCGGATGAGACAATCGCTCTCTTTGAGCAGTGGATCAAAATGGGGGCACCGCACACTCGTTGACGAACGAGGTGACGACATCAACATGTGGCGATTTCTGGAATCGTTTGTCCAATCGTATCCGAGGCAGGTAGGAGCGACCTCGGTCGCGAATATATCGTTGGTCGGATTGCCGGCAAGCTAGCTCCAGTTAATATAAAAAAGGGACAGCCTATCGACTGCCCCTTTGCATGTTTGGAAATTGATTCCCTATTTTATTTCACGGTGATTGTCGCTGCTACGATGGTATCGCCCCAGCGAAGGTTCATTACCGAAGAAGTGTCGGAAAGGTCACTAAAATAGATGGTGAACCATTCCACTTGCCCATTATCACGTGTCGCTGGAACCGATATTCGCTCTACATCCATGGCTTCGTCGTATTGAGTCCCCCATGACAACTTGGAATTGATTATGATGGTCCACTTGTCGCCTTGTGGAATCGTGTAGATAGAATAAGTCCCCGCGTCGATGGATGTGCCTCCAATCTTTACATCGCCTGATAAAGTGATGACCGTTGACTCATTTGCGCCGGTCCGCCATACTTTATCCTTAGGAGTCATCTTTTCCAGGGTGCGTCCCTTCAGCCCTGGACGACCATAAGTTATAGAGACTACGGTGGTGCCGATTGTCTGGCTGACTTCCGCGTTTGGACTTGGGCGGGCTTTCCCGCCTCCCCGTTTTTGTGCGAAGGTGAATGAGCTCGTGGCGAACAGCACGGCTAGTGATAATATTCCGACTCTTAATAGTGATTTCATATGAGAAGACTGTTTTGGGTTTTTTTTGGTTCGAGCGAATAGAGAGTCCAAAGAGTAATACGATTTAATCTCTATTAACCGTTAAAATGGGTGATGGGTTCCCGCCTATTTATCCTGATCCTTCGGAGGTGTGATCATGATATGAGCGCGGTGAGTTCCCGAATTCATAATCCAGGGACCACCAGGTGAAGAGGGAGCCAATGGAAGGCCGGTACTCTCAGGCGTCGCGAACGGGATATAGAACACATAACGAAGGTGCCGATTCTCGATCTCCATCGTTTCTTCATTTACCTCGCCGGTTAATACAGCCAAGAGCGCTTTCTCGGGCATTTCGAGTTGTCCCGACTTCGCCTCTTCTTCACGAATATTGAAAATCTCCTCCTCCGATTTCCCGTTTCGTCTGAGCTCTCGTCCACGTTCCATGAATGGCTCCAAACTCTCGTGGTAACAAGCTACGCTAAATTTTTTCTTAGCCGGATCATCCGCCAGACAGATCAGATCATTGCTTCCTTTTCTGAGGACGGTCAAAGTTCCATCGTTCTTGTAGCCGAGAACCGTGGCGTTTTCCCGGTCCACCTGTGGAGCTGAAAGAACCGCTGTTGTGATTTGCCAGTATACTGACGGATAGATTGTTTCCGCAAAAGAAGGAACTTTCGCGAGGAGAGTGATTAAGATTAGGGGTAACCAGAATTTCATGGCTTTTGATGGTGGTGAATTTCAAGACCGAGGCAAGCGTCTCTTCTTGTAATTTGTGAGTGAGTCCAACGAGTTACACCGAAGCTGCGCACACAGGCGGATTGTCTTCATCTTAATCCTAACCCAGCGGAGCCGGAACCAAAAGGAAACCTATTTTAACGAAACAGAATTCAACACCAGGAATTTTGCCACGGATGGACACAGATTTCCACGGATAGTTATTTAGAAGTGAGGCCATTCGACAGGCTCAGGCCAGAAAGCAGGAAGCGAGCAGTGAGAATAAATAAATCCGTGTTTAATCGGTGATAATCCGTGGCTCAAAGAATCAATCGCGGCATAAAAACCTCTCAAACATGATCGTTTTTGAAAAGTAAGGCACTAATCCCAATACGCCTTGAAGCACGCACCCTACGCGTTTATTTAAATTGTGAATGCCCTAGACTGGCCCCCCGATTACTTTACGATACGCTTCTAAATATATCCTGACTACTGTGTCCGAAGAAAATGTCTCTTTCGCACGCTGGCGTGCTTTCTCGCCCATAGTTTTTCGCAAAGTTTCGTCTCCTGCGAACTTTGCGATGGCCTGACTTAGGCCTTCCATATCTCCAAAGGGAACCAGGTATCCGGTTTCCTGATCGAGAACTACTTCCGAAATACCCCCAACATCGAAGGACACGCTGGGAAGTCCATGCCGCATGCCTTCTAGAATTCCCAAACAAAAACTCTCATATTCCGACGAATAGAGGGTAAAATCCGCGGCCGCATTATAATTATCCACATCGAACACATCATCGATAACGATTACATTATTTTGCAAATGTCGTTGTTCGATCTCAGACTCCACCTTTGTTGAATCTGCTCCCGCCAGGATGAGTAGTTTCGCAT
>JAPUIL010000846.1 GCA_027297085.1 Verrucomicrobiota bacterium
TTTGTGCCTTTCATACCCTGTGGTCTTGCCACAGGGACTTGATTCGCCTTGGTACTCCTCAAGTGGAGGGCGACGATTGAGAGGCTGGTTAGTGTCAATAGCATTAGCACAGCCGCTGGTAATGGATTCATTTTGCCTGGCAGGCAGAGGAGGATTGCCGATGTGTTATACCTTATTGCGAAGATTAATTCGGAGGAGCAGGGGAAATTGCGGCAACCTAATGTTTTCGCATATATCTGTCTCTGCGAAACTTTAGCCAATGGGTCCTATGGTGGCGCACCCAGCTGAAAAGTGCTTTTTCGTATCCGATATCCGAGCCAGCTTTTTCGGATTCCAACCATTTGTGTTCCATGATCTTACTTCTTTCCGCCATCATTTCGCGGTACACAGGTGAACGTTCGGATAATTTGATGCCCTCATCACTGTCATTGTGAGATTTCATGTGGAAGTCAGTTTGAAATTTTGGGTTCCCGATTAGCAATAGATGCGAAGTGGTATTAGTGAAACTCCTAGGTATTTCTGCCTAGTTTTTAAGCTAGATTTACAATTACCAGTTTTCGGTGCCGGGCTTAGCTTTTGGGAACTGGAGTTGTTAAAGGAAAGAGAAGGTAAGAAAAGGGTTTTGGAATATATTTCGAGCCAATAATTGATTTAATTTTTTGACCCACTGAAGACCCTTTGAATTTGTATCTTTTGATGGATGCAGGGTTGGCGGACACCCTGCTGGTGAATATCGACGATCAATAATACCTTTTGAAACCGTACTGCAAGTATCGGAAGATCTTAAGGATTGGGTATCGTTGCCAAGGAGCTCCACGTTTACAGATGAAGAATTAATTGGTGATGGCTTGAAGCGAGTAATTTTGTTTGATACCGATAACAATCTTCCGATTGATGCCCGATTTTTACGAGTGAGAATATCGGAACGTTATTAAATCTTTTATCAACAGCTATTGCTAAAATTGATTCGGTTTTTTTTCACTGCTTTATCCGTTTTTTTTCTGTTTTGGAGACCGCTTACTTTTTCTCAAAAAGTGGATCCTTACGCCGATTCACCTCATTGGTATAAACCCGGACACCCGCTCGATCCGGCCGAACCGGTTGGGATCACCACCTTGCCCGGATTTGAAGTAGAGAAACTAATTTCCATTCCCCAAGAGATCGGCTCACTTACCACATTGACGATAGATGACCAAGGTCGTCTGCTTGTTAGTACTCAGCATGAGCGGGGATTGTTCCGTCTGACTCCCACTGCGATTGGGAGTAGGGAAGTTCCTATGTTGGAAGTGCTGGGCGGTGCCGCGGAAAACATGGGTTGGGCTCAAGGCCTACTTTATGCCTTTGATAGCCTTTATGTAACCGTATCAGATACCAATGAATATTCGCCTACTGGATTGTATCGATTGTTGGATACAGACGGAGATGGAGAGTATGATCAAACAAATCTGCTGCTTGCTTTAAAGGATATCGGCGAACATGGGCCACATGGGTTAACAATTGGTCCCGATAATGAATTCATTTACCTGATGTGCGGTAACGGGACTCCTGTCCCGGAAAATATTCAACGCAGAAAAACCGTCCGGACCGAAGGAATCGACCACATCATGGCGCCGGGATTTGAAAACACTGAATATACAGAAGGTGGTTGGGTCGTGCGTATGGACCCGGATGGTTCAAATCCCGAAATTTTCGCCGGTGGCTTGAGGAATCCCTACGACCTGGCTTTTAATAGTCGCGGAGACTTGTTTACCTACGATTCTGATATGGAGTACGACCTGGGGACACCCTGGTACCGGCCAACGCGGATTTGCCATATTGTGAGTGGGTCCGAGTTTGGTTGGCGGAACAGTGCTGGTAAGTGGCCGGAATATTTTGAGGATAGCGTGGCTCCTGTTGTGAACGTTGGACCTGGCTCACCTACGGGAGTTACTTTTGGTTACGGAACAGCATTTCCTGAAAAATACCAGAAAGCACTATTTGCCCAGGATTGGACTTTCGCCACAATCTATGCGGTTCACCTGGAGCCGGAAGGAGGGAGCTATAAAGGCGAAGTGGAAACGTTCGCCAGTGGTATCGGATTGCCGCTTACTGATATAGTTGTCGGTGCGGATGGCGCATTATATTTTAGTGTTGGAGGACGCAGACTAGGATCCGCTATATATCGTATCTGGTATTCGGGTACTGATGAAGGGGACTACGTTGTAGATTCAAATGTCACCGTTAAACAGGACCAACGCAATTTACGATTACAGCTGGAATCCTTTCATGGCCGGAAAGATTCTGAAGCTGTGGATGCCGTATGGAATCACTTAGGTAGTGAAGATCGTTCGATTCGGTTTGCGGCTCGTATTGCCCTTGAATCTCAACCCTTGGCTGAATGGAGGTCCCTTGTTTTCAGGGAGAAGCGCCTGACGATCAAAATGCCTGCACTGCTCGCTCTGGCCAGACAGGGAGAGTTCAGTGATTTACAGGAAGTTATTCGGGAACTTGAAGCTCTTGAAATAGGTGGATTGTCAGAGGAAGGACTGCTGGTAGCTCTCCGGGTTTATGAGTTGGCATTAGGTAGAGGAGGAACTGCTCTCCGGAAGGAGGCCTCGTATACGGCAGGAAAACTCATTGGCCTTTTGCCTCACAGCTCAAATCTGGTAAATCGCGAGCTGGCCCGGGTTTTGTGTTATCTTAATCTACCTGAGGTAATCGATCCGCTACTGGATCTCATGGAACAGGATTCTGGAGTTCGGACGTCCATGGGTTCGAATGTGGTAGCCAGGAACTTAAAATATGGCTTCCCGATGTTAAACATGATGGAGGCCGCTCCCACGCTGGAGAAAATACAACACGCTCAGATGCTGAACTGGATTAAAGGTGATTGGTCGTTGAAGCAACGAAAACGTTATTTCAAACTCGTTGTTGATGCCATGCAGACTTCCAAAGGAGGTAAAGGCTACCAAACTTACTGGGGTCAAATTCTGGATTCTGCTAAGGCCAATCTTTCGAAAAGGGAACTTCGATTATTGTCACGCGAATGGGCCAAGATAGATGAGCAAGAGCCTTTGCCTGAACCGAAAGGGCCAGGCAGAATCTGGGAACTCGATTATATGCTGCAACAGATTCAGAATGGGCTAGGAAGTAGAGACTTCAAAAATGGCCGGAAGATGTATGCGGCCGCTACCTGCAAGACCTGTCATAGTATTCGGGGTGAGGGAGGCATTGCAGGTCCGGATTTAACTTCTATAGGTAGCCGATTTACAATCCGTGACTTGCTCGAGTCGCTCATCGATCCTGGCAAAACTATTTCTGACCAGTACCAAATCATGATTCTCTCATTAAACAATGGAGAAACCCTTTCCGGACGTATTCAAGCCAAAGATACGAAAAGAACGGTTATTTCTACGAATGCATTAAAGCCTACTCAGACTCAGTCGATCGCAAACTCTGATATCCTTGGAATCACACCATTGCCAACATCGACCATGCCACCCGGACTTCTAAATACTCTAAATGAAGAGGAAGTGCTGGACCTCATCGCTTACTTGATTTCAGGAGGGCAACGGAAGCATGTCTTGTACAGGAGAACTAGGTAAGGCTAAAGGCTGAGTAATCCTGATCTTGATCATAATCCTAATCTTGATCCGTGCTTGAGGTAAATGGATTGTCAGCAAATTACCATTTCCAGATTCACGGAGTAGGAGTAGCTACCCTTGGTAGCGATCCCTGGGGCTTTAAATCGGACATGATCGCGAGCAAGCTGCGCTCCTACATTAAAGGAAAAGGACCATTGATTCTACTTCCTATCTTCTAGTCCAACATCCCAATCTGCTTCATCCAGTCAGCCATAACATTATTCCAGCGGGTTACTGGCTGCTCCGTCGAGCGTAGTCCGTAACCATGGCCACCACTTTCATAGATGTGTAATTCGGCGGGTACATCCGCCTTTTTGAGCTCGATGTATAACTCCGCGCTGCTGATGGAGCGGTCTTTGTCATCATAGGCCACCGCCATGAAAAATGGAGGAAGGCCCTTCTCAATACTCACATCGGGCTCTTCGTGAATTGAATAACCCAGATAGATGATTCCGACAAAATTGGGTTTGAAAGAGTGTTGGTCGTAGCCATCTACCGGAGGATATTGACGGGCTTGTAGAAGTGCTGTGAGGCCCGCGGTCTGGGCTCCTGCGGAAAATCCCATCAGGCCTATTTTCTCGGGATCAACTCCAAATTCATCGGATCTTCCTCTTACCAGACTCATTGCTCTTTGGGCATCCTGGACAGCTGCTTTCCATCTTATTTCCGGATTCCTTTTAGGCACACGGTATTTGAGAACGATGCCTGTAACACCAATAGTGTTCAACCATTCAGCCACTTCGGTACCCTCGAGATCGTAGGCCAAAATGTTGTAGGCACCACCCGGAGCGATTATTACCGAGGTGCCGGTATCGATCGCAGGATCGGGTTTAAAAATAGTAATCTGAGGAGTGGACACGTTACCCAGTCTGATCACATGCCTATCGGTAACCAATCTGCCATCCGGTTTTGTTGTATCCGCCTCGGGAGGTAGTTCCTTTATTTCACCAGGAGCTTTACCTGGCCAGATATTGAGTGTTAGTGGCTTGGCGCCAGTGGTGAGCAGTATGTAATCGATATGAGCTTCTGAATCGCCACGAGCTTCACCGGGAAGGAGATTCGATTTTCCTGGTTCAACGGCGTTGGAAAGCAATTGGGCTCCAAAAAGAGCAGTAAGAACGAGTAGTGACTGTTTCATCATTTTACCAAAGTGTTTGAAACGTTTAGGTTTACTAAGCTAGGATGTCGTGGACCACGTGGCCATGTACATCGGTTAGCCGGTAGTCCCGGCCCTGGAAACGGTAAGTCAATTTCTCATGATCGAAGCCAAGCGTATGAAGCAGGGTGGCGTTGAGGTCGTGCACGTGTACCGGGTTTTCGATTACGTTGAATCCAAAATCGTCAGTAGCACCGTGTACATGGCCACCTTTTACACCGCCTCCTGCTAACCACATAGTAAATGCCCGGTTGTGATGATCCCGTCCGTCCTTTCCCTGTGTCATGGGTGTTCGACCAAATTCACCTCCCCAGATTACCAGAGTGTCTTTGAGCATGTCGCGGTCCTTGAGATCCTGCAGGAGTGCGGCAACAGGTTGGTCAGTGTCCAGGCAATTGTCCGTATGCCCCTCTTCGAGTCCACTGTGTTGATCCCAGGCTTCGTGGAATAGTTGAACAAAGCGTACATCGCGTTCAAGCAGACGTCGGGCTAACAGGCAATTACGGGCAAAGTTAGATTTTTTAGGGTCTTTAATTGCATAAGCTTCTAGAGTTGCCTCGGATTCCTGACCGAGATTCATCAACTCAGGAGCACTGGTTTGTAAACGGTAAGCGGTTTCATAAGCTTGAATCCGAGCTGCGGTTTCTGGATCGCCGGTGGCTTCCAATGTTTGCTGGTTTAGTTTCTTCAACACATCCAACGATGCCCGTTGGGCCTGTGCGTCGTACCCTTTCGGATTGGATAAATAAAGGATAGGGTCGCCGCTTCCACGAAAGGGAACGCCGTTATAAATGGTAGGGAGAAACCCACAACCATAGTTGCTGGCTCCCCCGCTTGTGCCTTTTGCGCTAATCAGGACCACATAACCCGGAAGATCTTCTGTCTCGCTGCCTAACCCATACAATGTCCAGGAACCAAAACTCGGTCGACCAAACTGTTGGTGGCCAGTGTTCATATAAATCTGGGCAGGCGCATGATTCACTGCATCCGTGTGCATCGACCGAATGAAACAGATGTCATCCACATGTTTGCTGATATGTGGCAGCAAATTACTTATTTCTATGCCGCTTTCACCATGCCGGTCGAAAGTGAATTTGGAACCCATCAGGGCGGAGTTTGGATGGATAAAAGCTGCCCGGTAATCTTTGAGCAGTTCCGCGGGAGGCATTTGACCGTCTCGTTTAATGAGTTCGGGTTTTTGATCAAATAGATCGATATGACTGGGTCCCCCGGCTTGGAAAATATAAACAACTCGTTTGGCGGTCGGTTCAAAATGTGAAGATTTAGGTGCAAGCGAATCCTTGGTCGCCGCTCCAAAGCCGTCGCGCATTAAGAGCGAATTAAGCGCCAAACCGGCCATACCAACTCCACAGTTCTGCAAAAACCAGCGGCGAGTGTGCAGGGTAGCGATTTCCTTTTGTAATTCTTTTTTCATGACGTTTAATTCTTAGTCAGCGTTTCATCCAGATTAAGTAAGACTCGCGATGCAATGGCCCAGGAGGCTACCTCGCGAGGAGTAATTCCTTCCGGCAAATCCGGCACTATTTCTGGATCTCTAAATGCAATTCTTCGAATATCCAACCAGCCATCAGCCAAACGTTCCTTCTGCGATTCAATAAGGCCTATAATTTCCTTTGTTTCCAATTTTGAAGCAGGCCGGCCCGTTGTCAGGAGATAACCATAATTCACGCGATCAGCGTCCGTATCACCTCCTTCTCTTAAAATGCGTTGAGCCAATCCTTGAGAGGCTTCCACAAATATGGGTTCATTGAGCGAAGTGAGGGCAGAGAGCGGCGTGTTTGACCGAATGCGGCGTGTACAAGAGACATCCCCATTGGGAGCATCGAATGACGATAATACCGGATCCGGCATGGACCGTTTGCGAAACATGTATAAGGATCGACGGTAGCGGTTTTCATCGGTCGCGGGTTCCCAATAATCCGGTTTGACGTAGTTAAAATACAACACGGACTCTGGAACTGGCGGATACACGCTGGGACCTCCTACCTTATGCGTGAGCAGTCCAGCAGCAGCAAGGGCGATGTCGCGGACAACTTCTGCTTCAGCTCTGAAGCGAGGTCCGCGTGCGAGCAGTATATTGTTAGGGTCCTTCTCGCGCAGTTCGATTGTTAAATTCGAACTCTGGAGATAAGTATCACTTGCAAGAATTGTTCTTATCAATTCCTTGATGCTCCAATCATTTTCCATGAAATCCACTGCTAACCAATCGAGAATGTCGAGGTACTCAGGTTTGGGAGAACGGTTTCCATAATCTTCGGGGGTCGCCACCAGACCGTTACCAAACAGAGCCTGCCAAACGCGGTTCACTTGTACCCGGGCAGTGAGAGGTGCCTCCTTACTGGTCACCCATTTGGCGAGGTCGAGACGGGTAGGATTATCCACTGGAAGGGGATTGAGAAATGCCGGGGTGCCGCGAGTGATTTCCTGCTGAGGTTTATTCCAGGCCCCGCGTTCCAAAAGCCGGGTAACCCTTTTAATTCCCGGCTGGAGCTCGGCAGAATGCAGCACGCTGGTTCTTGCCTCCGGATAGGTGGCTTCCAGTTTGTCGATTTCCTTATTCGCCGCGTCTAAGTCAGCTACGCTGTTTCGCCAGGCACGGAATACTGCGTTTTCTTCTCTCGGCGACAGGCTCTGTCCATTCTTTTGTATAGCCAGGGTTGCTGCGTGGTCGTAAGTAGGTGCCTTAGGTTCCAAAACGTCTGTCAGGGAAAAACGATACCTTCCGAGCTGTTGATTTTCTCGATCGTTACCATCACCCCCATGACTTTGAATCAGGTGCACTTTTAATTGGCTTCCTTCCGGCATCGCGCACGGTTCTTTGAACACGATAACCGCCGCGGATTCTGTGTGTCTTAGAATAGGGCCACGGTCTGGTGCCCAGCCGGTCTCAGTGTCTCCATCAATCAAATACGCTGCCGGTCCGATTCTCCGCTTGTTGTCAGGATCTAATTTCTTGTGGTTATAATAGTCATTTAATTTGCCCACCTCGGTTTCGAAATCCGCTGAGGCGTCCTTCATTTCGATCTGGGTCCATTCCTCTTCTCCCGGCAGTTTGCGATACAATTCAATCTCACTGATGGCAAAGGTACCCCAATAGCTGCGTCCCGGACCTTCAAAGGGTTGGTCTCCATGTTTCAATGCTTCCAGCCGTATCCCGGTGATTATGGGCAAGTTGGATTCGCCTTCGGTGATGGAATATCCGGTCACAGTTGGGTGACCCAAAGTAAGTATGCTGTGGTCGTCCAGCTCTTCGGGATGGTTGAGTCCACCTTCCCAATCCTGTAGGCTGGTGTCCCAAATTGTCCAAATTGAGTTTTTATCCAGCTGCTCCTGTTTCCAGGCCGCCAGCTCTGTTTTCCAGTCGGGTCGTTTTTCGCGAATACCATTCTCGAGTTCCAGTACCTGGCTGCGGACATTATCAATCGTCTCAAGTTGTTCATCCGAATAAACCCACGACTTGGCTTCGTGCGTTTCGTTGAAGAAAGCAAACAGGCCGTAATATTCTTCATGAGAAATTGGATCGAACTTGTGCGAGTGGCATTGTGCGCATTGCAGAGAGAGTCCTAGAGCGGCTTTGCCAAAGCAGTCCATGCGGTCAAAAATTCCCTCCAGTCTGAATTGCTCAGGAATGATAGCCCCTTCCTCATTCACCATGCCGTTTCGCATGAAGCCGCTGGCAACGAGTTGGTCCTGAGTTCTGTTCGGTAAAAGATCTCCAGCTAGTTGTTCGATCAGAAACTGGTCATAGGGCATGTCGTCGTTGATCGCCTGAATGACCCAATCGCGGTAAATCCATTGATCCCGGGGTTTGTCTTTTTCGAAACCATTGGAGTCGGCATACCGTGCGACATCCAGCCAGAGCCGGGTCCATTTCTCTCCGTATGCTGGCCGTTGCATTAGCTCATTAACTAACACATCGATGCTGGCGGATTTATTTTTCCGGTAGCTTTTGATGAATGCAGCAATCTCGGCGGGGTTGGGGGGAAGACCGATCAAATCCAGATAGAGTCTGCGAACCAGGGTAGTGGCGGAGGCAGTTTTAGAGGGTTTAAGCCCTGCCTTCTTTAAACGCTGACTGACAAAGGCATCAATTGGATGTTTTGCGGTTTTAGGTAAATCGCTCTTTTGTGGTGGTTGGAATGCCCAGTGCTCATCGTACTTCCCACCTTGTTCGATCCATTTTCGCAAAAGATCTTTAGCATTCACGGTGAGGCTCTTCTTAGAATCTTTGGGCGGCATACGGTCATTCGCAATCTTAGTTTCTATTCTATAAATTAGCTCACTGCCCTCCGGATCTCCCGGCGCCACCGCCACCGCTCCTATCAAGTCGGCATAGGCGCCTTCCGCGGTGTCCAGTCTCAGGTCAGCTTCTCTGGCTCCTTCATCCGATCCATGACACTCAAAGCAATTTTCCGACAATATGGGAAGAATCTCCCGGCTGTAATCTATAGTAGATTCTCCCGCCAGATATAAGCAGGAAACTAGAACAATGATTACAGAAAAGGCACTGCGTAGCATAGGGTGGGTGGATAGGTAACCGTAATGATCTGATAATTATGCGGAAGAGTATAAAAGTAAAAAGGGTTTTTGTAAAGTTATGAGACATGATCGACCTCGATCCGCAAATTGTTTCGTGACTTCTCGGCCTAAAGAATCAGGCAAAGCTTCTAAATCACATTTCTTGCTAATCTAAGGGCGGACCATTCTCCGTTTACGAATACCTTGTTCAAATGAGGCTCCAGGATTTGAAAGGGACAAAGATTTTCTGAGCAACCCCAAAGTACCAAGAATCAACAAAACGGGGTCAAGTTGGAATGTCACTCACTTAAGGCCGTTAAAATCGAATCTACGGTCCGATCCTTTCCTTTCGAGGGGGCTTTCGAGGGGGTCAAACCTTCAATCCCGCATTGGCATGCACGATTGCAAGGAATGACCCCGACGCCGGCCTTGCTTCGATAATTTATCAATAAACCGCTTAAGTGAGTGCCATTCGGGTCAAGTTGCCTATGGGCAAGTCGCTGGTTAGTCGAAGCCTCCATTAAAGTTGAGGGCTTTGTTAGGATATATCCATCCATGGTCAGACGATTATCTGATAATTTCCTTTTTATCAGGGCGAGAGGTCTTCAAGTTAGTGGATTTTAGAATGAGCGCCATTAACCAGTTTCTACTCGAGAACGATTTAAGGATATCAAACAACCCGTGTGTAAGCCCGGATTTCTGCCTGGATTGGAGGTCTTTGCAACAGAACCTGGAGAGGAACGAGGGGATTACCCGGCATGCCGCCAGCAATTTTCAGACAACGGCCGGAAGCTGGAGTTTGGTGGAGGACGCATTTGGTGATCATGCCTGGTGTCTGACGACTCAAAGCGAAAAAGGGTTGAACACGCTGGCAGATGGAGTCGCCTTGGGGCATTCATTTTATTTTCCGGCAAGTTTTGAAAACATGATCCGCATTAAAAACCTGATTCAGGAATTTGATTCTGGAAATACCACCTTCCCGGGAGCAGGTGGAAATCTGAGGAGCAGCACCCTGGGCATCGGCGCACGATTTACCACTTTGCATTGGCCGGGTGTTGACTGGGCCATGGCTAATTTGGGGATCGGCCTGACCGCTAACCAGAACAGTATTCCTCGCGAACTGGTATACGATGTGAACGTAATGCTGGCGGATGAGCTGGAGACGGTTCCTTTCCCGTTCATTGGAACTGACGTGCCAGAGGGACACCAGGGCCAGTCGGTGGAAGGCATGAGTCATGGTTGTGTATTGGCTAAGCTGAAGTCGGGGTTCCACAAACGCCGGATTCCGTGGAGCTTCAACGCCGATCACCAGCCGATTGGAGGCAAGTTCGACAGTCGGGAAGATGCTCTGGTAGCCGGTTGCCTTTTTGCGTCCTATATTACCTTCGATCTTTCTCCAGAACTTGCCATTACCGAGGTGCCCGAAGCTCCGGAAGCCCGCGCTGCCTATGTAAAAACTGAGATTGCTCCAGACCTTGTGGAAGCGGTGCGCTCGCGTGTGGCTGAGGTTGGTGTAACGTTAGATGAATCAGGCTTCAATAAATTGCTTTGCTATGTCTGGCCTGCGATGAAGAAGATGAAGGTCCGGGATGAAAAATACCGGCAGGCCCGGGAGAATGCGTTCACCACCGAAATCGGCCGGGCTTATTTGCGGGAATTGTCCATCGATGAATTACCCGGGCTGACAACGCCGGAAACAACGGCCATCATGCTGGCACTGTGTGAAGCGATGGAGATGCCATGCAACTTTGTGGCCCCTGCCTTTGGTTTTCAGAAAAACATGCCTTACCCGGATAACGATGAGCTACGCGCCATGATCGCCAGGCAATGGTCGGTTTGTGAGAAGCTGGGAGTGAGTATTGGTTTCCACTCGGGCTCCGGTAAATCGGCCGGGAACTACCGGGTAATGGGTGAAGTTACTTCGCAGAATCTGGAGATTAAAACCAGCGGTCGCTATACCTATGAAATGGGCGTGGCATTGAGCCAGTCTCAGGATACGGGCGACCAGGCGCTCTGGAAAGATTGGCATGCGTTTACGATCGATCTGGCGGTGGAAGGCGCATTTAGCGAAGAACCGACTGAACAAAAATTGGCCCGCGAGTTTGTCGTGGATGCGTTGACCCTTAAAAAAAGAGAGACGGAGGTGTTTGCCTCCGCGGACAGCTGCCGGGCGGCGTTAGAAACCCTGACTCCGAGTCCGGACCATATGTTTTGGTTTGAATATAATTTCCTCTATGTGCTGGCGGCCAACGGTGTGCCTGAAAAGTCATCGCTGGGCGATCATTCTCCAGCTGGATACCGCCAACGGTCCAGGTTCTATTCCATCAGCGACGAAGGAAGACTTCGTTATGCCATCAAGGTGGCCGAGTACATTCTGTTTCTGGCGGAAACGACAGGCTTGGCGGAAAAAGAGGTCTGCGAAACCGCTCAGACTAAACTTGGCTCCTATCAGTTGTTTGAAGATTTTATTGCTGATATTTAGCAGGAAAACCGCAGGCTCGGGAGTTGCCTAATGAAAAACTCCATACTCATCGACCCGCGGGATACCGTCG
>JAPUIL010000847.1 GCA_027297085.1 Verrucomicrobiota bacterium
ATTGTTGAATCCGTTGGAACTAGAAACGTTGCTGCTTCTATTATACCCGCTTGAATCGATCCGCTCAAAGGGACCGGCTTGTAAACCATAACCACTCAATGAAGCCCAATTTACACCAATATTGCTCAGGTCACGATCGGAAGCTTCGATAAACTTTGACTCAATCATAATCTGGTCCGTGGGCTTGTCGAGGCGGTTAATAATCTCCTGGATTTTGTCCATGCGTGATGGACGTTCAGTGATAACTAACGCATTACTGCGGACATCCACTTGAACACGGCCACCAATTTCCGGACTCACCATGGGTTCGATCGTTGAGTGAATGTCTTCAGCACGAGCAAAGTTGATTAAGAAGACGCGCGTGTCGGTAGGCTCAAGAGCCAACTCTTCACGGCTTACCACTTTGATGATGTTGTTGTCTTTTACATAGGTGAATCCTACTGGAGACAGCACCACTTCAAAGACCTGTTCCCAGGTGACATTACGAAGTTTAACACTGGTGCGGCCAACCAAAGTGTCGGGAATGACCAAGTTCAGTTCATAAAGGTCCGCAACGTTGCGAAGAACGGAACGGATTTCCTCGTCGGGAAAATCAATAGTGATGGTTTCATCAGTTTGGAGAAGCGATCCGCCTCCTGCCCCGCTGCCTTCATCTCCAAAATCGATCAAGTCAACAACTTGGTCGTTGGAGGATCCAGACTGAGCCAAATCGGAGTTCAGAACTTCGTCTGAATCTTCAACACGGTCTTCAGCTTGAACGATGACTTCCTCCGCCCGTTGAATCGGGGTTTGTCCGGCAGCCAAACTGGCGGGCAGCAAAGGAATGGTGAAGAGAAGTATTAGTTTTTTGGTCATAGCAAGTTTACTCCATAGAAATCGTCTTCGATTCAGAGTTTAGGTGGAGGGTGAAGGACGAGGATTTGATTTGGTTTATTTCGATAGAATAGCGTTTATCTTGATGAGGAAAATTGAAGAGAACTCCGTCCTGAACTTTCTTACCATTGAGGATAAGATACTGTTGCCCACCCTGGTCGATGAATCCCGACGGTTTGAGTTTTTGAGCAACCAGGACAAGAATCTCGGAATCTGTGAGTTCTCGAGCTGTTTCTACTACAGGCGCCTCCTCTTCAACTTCTTCAACCGGAGCTTCTTCTACTACACGGTGAAATGGGTCGTTATAGGAACTATCCAACTGTTTAGAAGACTCGGAAGGAGAACTGAGTAACACCCGGGCAGTTTGCAGAAAATCGTTTTGTTTAGCCTTGGAAATTACTACACGTGCTTGCACCACACCTGTCACTACAAGGAGCGCGAGGAGTGTAGCCGTTTTAACTGGAAGATTATTCGTCATTCAAGGAGAGAAGTTCGAAATTGAGTGTTAGAGATACTAAATCCACTTCCGTGGTTTGGGCCTTAGTAGAAATTTTCAAGCCGTTATAACGATAGAGGAGCGGACTGTTCTCAAGAGAGTGAATAAATTTTAAGGCATTTTTAAATGTGCCTGAAATGGTGATCGCCATGCTCAGAGGTTGATACTCCACCTCATTGGCTTTAGGTTTAATAGGCTCCAAAAGCATTTCAGGTCGTTGGAAACTATCCAATGATACTCCTGACTCACGTTCCAAAGTGTAAAAAATATCGTGTATATCAGCCAAGTTCTGAGAAATAAACCGGTCCTCCATCAACCCAGTAAAACCTTTGATCGTTTCCAGATTTGCGGAGAGATCAGCTCCGTTGCGCTTGTTGCTCAACAACAACTGGACCTCGTCATTTAACTCAGTATAATAGTTGCCGAGATCTTCGGCCGGTCCGGAACGGAAGAAATAGATCCCGCCTAACACAATGGTTGCGAGCAACCCGAGAACTGGGACACGGTATTCCTTAATTTTTCCGGCTAATAAATCCTTGTTCATTGAGTAACTTCTCCCGCATTTTTGCCTGTATCAGACATGGTGATACTGACAGTAAAGTTTAACGTATCGGATGCTTGGTCTCGAGATAGATTTTCGAGAAACGCTTGTTCGAGATAAGGAGTAAACAATTCTTCCTGTTCGATATCTTCCACAAGGTCATTTACGAATGTTATCGATTCCTGGCTACTTTGAGCAACGTATCCACTGATCTGTGATTCCCAAATATCGATCACTTCATTGCCATTTATACGGTTGCCCTTCTTCAGTTCAACAGAGGAGATTATCATCTCTTCTGGGACTTTTTCGGAGAGAACGACCATGTAGTCACTCACTGGAAAAAGATTGAAATAGTAATCATCCAACGACTCAATCTTGGCCGATTCCATTATAAAATCGCGACTGAGAGCAACGAGGGCCTGGTTGGAAGTATTCATAGATACTTTTGTAACTTCCAGTTCCGCTATGTCTCCTCTCAGAACTCCCAGGGATAGCTCATTTTGTATCCACAATATTCCTACAATAAGCGGAAGTACAACTGAGACCACGTTGACAAAGAATCGTGTGCGGATAACTTTAATATCCGGCAGCGACTCCGTGTTTCTGAAGTCCTGGTGCCAAGGAGCTACGGCTTCTTTTTTAGTTTTCTTAAGTGGAATCTTCATTCGATTCTCTGGATGAGTACTTGCCTAGTGAGGTGAAAAAGCGAAAGTCACGGTTACCGTCGACCTGGGAGGCAACCTCCTCGGACAAAAGGATTTCTTGATGTTCCAGCCAGCCGGCCAGATCTATTTCCAAGGTGTCGACTCCGAGAGATCCGAGAAGAGATTCCAGGATCCATCCGAAGCCTTCTGGAATAATAGGGGCAAAACACATAGTAACGCTTACACCCGTTTGAACTTCAAAGAATCCTGTGGATGCCTGGAGCTCATGCATAAGTTTTCGTAGTAGGCGTTGCCCGATGTCTTCGAAATCTAGAGTCTGGGAAAATAGAAGCTTTTTAGCGGCCTCAGCATCCTCCAGTCCAAGCTCCTTTTGTAGCATTGGAATCATGGAGTTAATTCCATGTCCCACCTTTTTGGCGAGCAGCAGGCCTTTTTGACTAACAATAAATATGTGTGAAAAGTTGCCTTGAATCTCAACCGAAAGGACTGGTGTGGTAATATTCTTCCAATTCAAGTAGTCGATCAATCCGCCAAGGCAAGATAGTGAACCAATTTCCATAGAACGGGGGTAAATACCGATCTCAATTAACCGGTTCTGAAGGGTACTCAATTCTTCGGTTTCACTCCCACAATATAGGATGTTGCGAGTGAATGAATTTTCCAGATCCACTTCCGTTCCTAAATCCGGGTGCAGTAACCGCACAGCATTCTTTTCTGAGTTTACTTGAAATTCGGATTTCAATTTATCCGACAGGTAGGAAGGATCTTTGAGCTTTTTCGAATCGATCGTTCCACGGCAGATAAAACGTGATTCTGGATATAAACTGCAATTTCCCTGAACCATGCGGCGTTTACCTTTTCCGCTGCCCATACCTTCAATGATGGAAAGCATTTGTTTTTCTTCGGACGCAGGCAGAAGCATAAACTCATGCACAGTTAGAGGTGGCTCAAATGCGGTGGCGGTGGCCCCGTAATAAGAGAACTCAGAGGCTTCAAAGAAAAATCCTTTTCTTTTTGAGGATAACATGGAAGCGAGATTAGTGTACTAGTTATCCTGCTGACGACCCACTCAGAGCCTCTTTAAAGGTAATTAACAGTAATTTTTCAGCTGAGACCCTCCAACTGAAAGATTTTTAACTTTTCAGTAAAATATGAAGGAAATGAAAAATCTTCAGATTCGGCGGGATTCGTACAAAATGCAAAAGCACTCCCTCTACTAGGAGGGAGGGGCTTTTCAAAATTTGGTCGGAGAAGAGCTAGGAAGAGCCTCTTAACCCCATGAACGCTTCTTATGCCGATTAGCGCGTGAACGTTTACGACGCTTGTGCTTAGCGATCTTTTTACGGCGTTTTTTCTTAAGATTACCCATAGAAATTAAAACAAGGAGGCGAACGTTGCTAATATAAAAAGCCGAGTAAAGTATAATTTTAAATTATTCCCCAACCCACGAGTCCGTATTTTCTCATCAATACGGATAACGATTTGGGCAACTTACCCGACAATGGCAAGGTTTCGGGTAAGACTTCAGAGATATCCAATTCAGTCAGAACCATCCCCAATCCAGAGAAACGCGGAATCTGTTTTCGCCCCTGCCACACTTCTTTAATAGTAGATACAGGGTACCTCGAACCATAATTCGCATCACCATAAACAGGAATGCCAATTTCAGAGGCGTGTAGCCTGACTTGATGCATACGAGGATGATTGGTAGTGGCCTCCCAGAGAGAAAGATCCTGAGAATCACGCAATTTTCTAAACTTGGTACACGATTTCTTTCCTGACTTATGCGAAACCAAGGCTCTTGGCTCTGACTTGTGGGCCGCCACTGGTAATTGGCAAATCTCTTCACTTTCGGCGACCTTTCCATGGGTTACAAACCAGTATTTAAAAGTGATAAGATCGGAACCAAGCGCGTTCTTCAATACGTAGGACGTCTGCTTATCCTTGGCAAATAGCATTGGACCGGCTACTTCAGGCTCAGGACCACAGATATAAAAAATACTTCCAATCTCCAATCTCTTTAGCTCACCTTTTTCGAACTCCACCTGACTCCGGATGGCACTCGTAATATCACGCTGTTCAGCATACCACGGATGTGCTTGACCTAAGAGGCCGGCAAATTTGTTTAAAGAAAACCAATTGGACTCATTTGCCAAAACGGGCAGACGAATTGGTTTCCGCCGCAAAATCCCTTCTGGAAATCCTACGAATTCGTTAGATTTTGCCATAAAAAAACCCTGGTAAATTACTTACCAGAGTTAGAAAAAATAAAGAGAAATTAAACAAAAATATACTTTGCACAGGAAGACTTTAGACGACATGCGGCATTCCGATGAATTATCTTCGTTTTGACAGCCTTATCCAAAGCAGAGACAAATGAGATCGCTGCTGCTTTTACGGCATCTTTGTCACCGGATGCAGCTACAGCCGCCACCTTCTTATTTAAGGTCTTTAACCGGGTCTTTATGCGTTGATTGCGCGCAGTCTGGCTGGCGGTTTTTCGGATGTTTTTAATTGCGGATTTCGTATACGCCATAGTCAAAAAATGTGGAACGCATCACCATGAAAGGGCCGTGGTCTTTGTCAAGGGTTAATGGAGTCAGCTTTGGACTTCGTAAGCCGGATTTTGTCGCCCTTGCGGGCTGGTATTCATTTATCTAACAGGCGAACCTGATCTCCGCAAGCGGAGCGCGACATACCCGGGATCATTAAGCGGGCTACCTGATCCCCTATTTTGTCTTGCACCAGATTGGGTTTATCCTGCCACTCCGATTACTCGGAAGCGCGGTGGGCTCTTACCCCACCTTTTCAACCTTACCTTCCGGCAAGCAGAAGGCGGTATGTTTTCTGTGACACTAGCCGTCACTTCGACTTGAGTCGAAGTGCCCCCGTTTTCACAAGGAATCCTGCCCGTTGGTGTCCGGACTTTCCTCTCAAATTCTAAAGAACCAAGCGAATACCTGAAATCCAAAGCTAACTCGCTAAGTAGACAACCCTTCCGCAATTATCACACGTCGTCAATTCTTCTCCTTTGCGAGCTTGCTCCAAAGAATCATTGGAAACCCTTAGGTGGCAGCCTTCACATTTCTGATTCTCAACAGCGACTATAACTGGAAGTTTAATACGACTAGCTAGGCGATCGTACACGGTCAGAAAACGGGCCTCCATCGGAGCCTTGGACTCATTCATATTTGCCTCCGCTTCTTTAAGGCTGCCTTCCACCTCGTTACGTCTTGCCTCTAATTGTGAAATTTTATTCTGAGTCTTGGATTTGGAGGAATCGAAGACAGATTCACGCTTGGAGAATTCTTCCGATTCCGCGTCGATTTCCAACATCAAAGCAATCACCTCTTCTTCCCAATCGGAAATCTTTTGTTCTGCAAGTTCTATTTCATGCGTCAGAGCTTGAAACTCTTCGTTTTTCTTAACTTGCAGCTGCTGATTTTTATACTTGTTGATTTGCTCCTGAGCAGATCCAACCTGCATCTCAAGATCATTGCGTTGAACTTCAAGTCTCTGAAGCATGGCTTTCGTGTCCTCCAAGGCCTGTTTCTCCGCCTCGATCTCCGATTCGTAAGTCTGGATCTCCTGAGGGATAGAATCGAGTTGTCCCGACAGGCGTCTTACAACCTGGTCACGATCTTGAAGGATGAGTAGTTTTTCGATCTGCTGTTTTACCATAGCCAGTTAAAAGGCTAGATGTAATACATTTCATCGCTTTCCTCAGGCAAGAAGGATTCCAAAGAATAACTCAATGTCTTCTCCTTCAAGGACTCCACCACCTCTTTCCAGACTTCCCGTACCTTCGTCCCAGAAAACCCATTGCTACCGAGATTGATTGCAAGCAATTCACCATCAATCACCGTAACTACCTCATACAAAGTGATTTCCGAAGGCGCTTTTGCTAGAGAATAACCTCCCTGCTTACCACGTCGACTGTTGATCAAACCCCCGTTCCGCAGTTCAATTAGTATCTGAACCAGGTAGTTGGCCGGAATCTCCTCCAACTTCGCCAATGTATCAATATGGGAAAACTGGTTGTTCCCGTACGTCCGGCTTAACTGCGCCAAAACCCGGCAGGCATACTCGACTTTCAGGGAGAGTTTCACGGTAAAAACAAGAACCTCAGAAATTAGTCTTTGTAAACACAAATAAAGACTCGCAAATGCCATTCCGGTCAAAAAAATGAGTCGCTTTTATGTCCTCAGATAGCATTATTTTACCTGCGAATGTCCAAAGAAAACGAAGCTCCAGAAAATCCATCCCAAACTCCCG
Organism: Verrucomicrobiota bacterium; assembly: GCA_027297085.1. GTDB lineage: Bacteria > Verrucomicrobiota > Verrucomicrobiia > Opitutales > UBA2995 > UBA2995. The sequence goes on from JAPUIL010000847.1 coordinate 6,851, forward strand.
ACAAATCCGGCTATGACGCCTCAAAAATCCAAAAATTGGAGGGCCTAGAAGGTGTCCGCAGGCGACCCGATATGTATATCGGTGACACCAATGAACGTGGCCTTCACCATTGTGTTTTTGAAATCGTCGATAACTCTATTGACGAAGCCCTGGCGGGTTATTGTTCGTTGATTTCCGTGGTTGTACACCTGAACGGTTCCTGTTCCATCACAGACGACGGACGGGGCATTCCGGTAGACATCCATCCAAAGTATAATATTCCAGCTCTGGAGTTAGTACTGACCAACCTCCACGCCGGTGGCAAATTCGATAAAGGCGCCTACAAGGTTTCAGGTGGGCTCCACGGTGTGGGAGCCAAATGCGTAAATGCCGTTTCAGAACTGTTTGAAGCAGAAGTGCGTCGCGAAGGGAAGATTCACCACATGCAATTTTCCAAAGGGAAAACGACTCAGAAAATGAAGGTGATCGGCACGACTCAAAAAACAGGTACAAAAATCACTTTCCTTCCAGACCCGGAAATTTTCCTGACAACCCGCGATTTCAAATACGAGATCCTGGCTAAGCGTTTACGCGAATTGGCCTTCCTCAACCCTGGTGTAGAAATTCTTCTGATTGATGAACGGGTGGACAAACAGGAGACCTTCAAGTTCGAGAACGGCATTCAGGAATACGTGGAGTTTCTGAATAAATCGAAGACACCAATCAACGAACCTCCAATCACGTTTACTGGCAAAGCCGGATCTGATAGCTCGGACGGGGAAGTCCAGGTCGATATAAGCATGCAGTACACAGATAGCTATAACGACCAGATCTACGCCTACGCGAATTCTATCTACAATATTGAAGGGGGAACCCACTTGACCGGTTTCCGCACGGCCCTGACCCGCGCCATCAACAGTTATGCCAAAGCAAATGGAATCGTGAAGGACAAGGATCCTCCCATTACCGGTGACGATGCCAGGGAAGGATTGACCGCCGTAATCTCGGTCAAGGTCCCTGAGCCACGGTTTGAAGGACAAACAAAAACTAAACTTTCAAACGGCGAGGTAGATGGAATCGTCCAAAAGATCACTGGTGAAAACCTCAAATTGGTCTTTGAAACTACCCAAGGTCTGGCAAAACGAATCATCGATAAATGCATGAACGCGGCCCGCGCTCGCGAAGCTGCCCGAAAAGCCCGCGAAACTGTTCGCAAAAGTGCCCTCATCGGCGGTGGTCTGCCCGGTAAACTGGCCGACTGCTCTGAAAGAGATCCAGCCCTTTGCGAACTCTATATTGTGGAAGGTGATTCTGCCGGAGGATCAGCCAAGCAAGGCCGTGACCGCAAATACCAAGCGATTCTGCCTCTATTCGGGAAACCGATTAACGTCGAGAAGGCACGCATCGACAAAGCCCTGGCTAACAAATCTATTCAACTACTCACCTCAGCCCTAGGAACCGGTATTGGTGACCACGAAGGCGAAGGCGCATTCGATGCCGACAAATCCCGCTATCATAAAATTATCCTGATGGCGGACGCTGATGTCGATGGAGCCCATATTCAAACACTCTACCTGACCTTTTTCTACCGCTATATGCGGGGAATAATCGACCGTGGATTCCTCTACATCGCCCAACCGCCTTTGTATAAGATCAAGCGCAAGCGACGTGAGCAGTATATAGAAAGCGACGCAGAATTGAACCGAATCCTTCTCGAACTGGGCTCGGAAGATGTCACCTTGGTCCGCACTCGCGATGACCACCAATTTCCATCAGTCACGATCGATAAAGTGGTGGAAGTACTCGCCAAACTGGAAGTGCTGTCGGGCGGAGTTACCCGTTACGGCTGTCCCATCCCTGAATACCTTGACCAGAAAGACAGCAAGACCTTCGAACTGCCGAAATACATAGCCCGAATCCGTACCGGCAACCAGGAAGACTACGTGTTCCTGATGAATGATGACAACCGGTCGGACTTCTATGTCGAGCAAGGTATCACCGAAGACATTCAAGAAGGCTCCACAGTCCGAGAGTTTGAGCAATCAGACGGCACGGTGGTCCAGCAAAGAATCGGCGTTTATGAAATTTTTGAGGCTGCACAAATGAGCCAATTGTTACGCCAGATCTCAGAGGCCGGGTTGACGATTAATCAATTCACACCGACCGAAGAGCCGCGTTACAAGCTGATCGAAAACATGGGGGATGAAAAAAAGGAGAAGGTCATCGAACTTTACTCCATACTCCAACTCATGGAAAATATTCGGCAACTAGGACGTCGTGGATTGACCATCCAACGGTATAAAGGGCTAGGAGAAATGAACGCCAAGCAATTGTTCGAAACCACCATGGATCCGGCAAAGCGCCGATTACTCAGGGTGGATATCGAAGATGCAGCCCGCGCTGAAGCGACCTTCTCCATGCTGATGGGAGAAGACGTTCCCGCACGCCGGGCGTTTATTGAAGACAACGCACTCAATACCTCCTACCTCGACGTTTAGGAACGCCGATTTGAATTCATAATTTTTCTTGATGAACTTGGAAGACGATAGATCCATTCCGACTAGTATTACCGAGATAATGCGGACGGCTTACATCGATTATTCGATGTCCGTCATTATCTCCCGTGCCCTGCCTGACGCCCGCGACGGATTGAAACCCGTGCAACGAAGAATTCTCTACGCCATGCTGCGCGAGGGCTTGCTCCACAATAGGCCATTCGACAAATGTGCCGGTGTTGTCGGGGAGGTTCTGAAAAACTATCACCCACATGGTGATATTTCCGTTTACGACACACTCGTCCGGATGGCTCAGCACTGGGTAATGCGCTACCCGCTCATTATTCCTCAGGGGAACTTCGGATCCATCGATGGAGACCCTGCTGCTGCTTACCGGTACACGGAAGCCAAGCTGCATGAAATCGCCGAAGATCTTCTGGCACAAATTGACGAAGATACGGTGGATTTTGTACCTAACTATAAGGAAAGTACCACCGAACCTTCGGTGTTACCGGCTGCCCTTCCCAATCTCCTCATGAATGGCTCCACAGGGATTGCTGTGGGCATGACTACCAACATCCCGCCCCATAATCTCGGCGAACTGATAGATGCTGCCTGTGCCATAATCGACAATCCTTTGATTTCAATTGATGATCTTCTAACTATAGTACTCGGTCCGGATTTCCCGACTGGAGGAACCATAGCTGGAAGAGATGGTATTGAACAATATTTAAGGACGGGTCGAGGCATTGTCCGGATCAAAGGAACCGTTACGACTGATGAGTTGGATAGTGGCAAAGAGCAGCTGATCATTACGGAGATCCCCTACAACGTAAACCGCGCTACTCTGGTAACCAAGATTGCCGAGCTCATTTCAAACAAGGTACTAGCCGAAATCAGCGACCTCCGGGATGAATCCGATGAAAACACCCGTATCGTCATCGAGGTGAAACGCGGAGAATCCTCGCGCGTGGTTATCAATAAACTTTATAAGCATACACCGCTTGAGTCTTCATTCGGCACCATCCTTCTTGCGCTAGTCAAACGCCGTCCGAAGCAGATGAACCTCAAGGAAGTCCTTGAGGTTTACATCGAACATAGGCGCGAAGTGGTCGTTCGAAGAACGCAATTCCGTCTAAGAAAAGCCGAGGCACGGGCTCATATCCTGGAAGGCTACAAGATCGCACAGGATAATCTGGATGACTTCGTGAAAATCATCCGTGCTTCCAAAAATCGCGAGGAAGCCAAGCAAGGCCTGATGGCGAAATACCCGATCTCCGACCGCCAGACAGATGCAATCCTGGACCTCAGACTTTACCAGCTGACCGGTCTTGAACGGGAGAAAATCGAAGAGGAATACGGTAAGTTAATCCAATTAATTGAGGAGTTGAAGAACATCCTGGAGAACGAAGGCGAACTCCTTTCCGTTATCAAGGAGGAGCTACTTGCCATGAAGGCCAAATATCCTTCCGAACGACGAACTCGGATTGTGGCCGCGGAGGGTGAGTTCCGGATGGAAGATGTAATTGCCAACGAAGGTTGCGTGATTTCAGTCTCTCATAAGGGATTTATCAAACGCACCAGTGTCAGTGCTTACCGATCCCAGAAACGCGGCGGGAAAGGTGTAAAAGGATCTGGCTCCTACGAGGAAGATTTTATTGAGCACGTCTTCACCGCCAGCACCCACGACAATATCATGTTCTTCATGAGTAACGGTCGCGTGTATGTGGAAAAGGTTTACGAGATCGTTGAAGGCTCCCGTATTTCCAAAGGCCGCTCCCTTATCAATCTGCTTCAAATGCAGGAAGATGAAAAGATCGCGGCCATGATCTGTGTACCGGATTTCTCAGAGCAGCTCCACTTGGTAAAAGTAACCAACAAAGGTATAGTTAAGAAAACAAACCTTAAGGAATACGCCAATTTTCGCCGGGGAGGTCTTATCGGAATCAACATCGATAAGGGAGATAAGCTAAACAATGTGCTCCTTACAGATGGCGAAAATGAGATTGTAATCATCACCCACAACGGCATGTCGATCCGGTTCAAAGAAACCGATATGAGGGATCAGGGCCGAGCGACAAGGGGCGTCAAAGGCATTAGGCTTAAAAAACGCGACTATGTAGAATCAGCGGTGGTGGTAAACCACGATGCGTCTCTCCTGATCGTAGGAGAAAACGGATTGGGTAAAAGAAGCGATTTCGAAGACTACCGTCTACAGACCCGCGCTGGAAGTGGAGTAATCGCCATGAGGACCGACGGCGTTGCTGGTGCTCTGGCCGTGACGGAAGAGGATGAAATCATGATCCTGACTCTCAGTGGACAAGCCATTCGCTCACCCGTCAAAGACGTTCGCGTGATAGGAAGAACCACCCAGGGAGTCCGGATGATGAACCTGGGCGACAATGACAAGATTGTGGCTATCGCCGAAGTGGTGGAAACCGATGACGTTGACGAAAGCGAAGATGACGAGGAAACCGAGGAAGCAACTGAGGAAACGAGCGACGAATCAACCTCATAAAAGTTCCAGCTGATTTCCCTCAGGCGGCCCACCCTTCCCTGGCTGACTCCATTGGAGCAATTGAGCCAGGCTGAGGGAATTTAGTTCGTCATAGGATTCTAGCTGCTTAATCAAGATCGCCGAAGCCAACGCGTCATAAGGAGCACAATGAAAGGTGTTTCTGGTTTCAGGGCAAAATCGTTGGGCTAGGTCGTCCAACAGGGAGTCTAATTCGAACGCATGAATGAGACTTGCGAGGTTGTAGCTGGTAAACCCAGGGAACAGAGACCGATACAAAGCACAGGTATCCAGCCAGGGTCCCCAGTCTACATCTAAGGCACCGGTGATGAAGTTTGGGCATTGAGTTGAGAACGGCCAAACTGATTTAATGAGCCCATTCTCAACTCCCGCATGGTGTGCAGCAAATGGACCTTCATTTCGTTTGTCACGGAATAGCTCCCAACTTTCGGATATGGGTTCCGTCGATTCCACGTCAACCTGTCGAATCTGGTGGGTAGCCGTTTCCATTTCAGGGATCGGCCCACTCGCCCGGCAGAGGCGGGTTTCCATGGCGATTACTTCTGATTCGTATAGAGTAACCAGACCGTACTCGACTATTCCGCTACGTCGGCTGCCTTCAAAGTCCAGGCAATGGATAGGGTGTTGTTGCCAAGGGACAAGGGATTCTGGAGAGTCGTCGAGCATTCTTTGCTTCCCAAGAAATGAGAAACACGGCATAAAGCCAACCCAAAGATGGAACCCGATTCTTTTATACCTTTTGTAAACGAACTTCTCACAGCAAGCGGTAAGATCGTAAAACCCTATTTTTTCAATCGTGACTATTCGATAGACAGAAAGCCGGATGAGTCTCCCGTCACAAAAGCCGATAAAGAAGCCGAAGAATGTATTCGAACTTTGATACAACGAGAATTTCCTCACCACGGAATTATAGGCGAAGAATTCGGTAAGGAAAATGAAGATTCGGAATTCACCTGGGTAATCGATCCTATCGATGGAACCGACGCCTTTATAACTGGCAGCCCACTATTCACAACGCTGGTCGGGCTTCTTCATAACGATGAGCCGATACTGGGAGCTATCCACCAACCAATAGCCGGACTCCGCTGTATTGGAAATAATACTACCACCACTTTAAACGGAAAAAACGTATCCTGCCGAGAAACTAGCAGCCTTGAGGAAGCCACCGTTCTAGCGTCCAGTATAACGACAGCTGATCAGTATCAAAACGGTGAACGATTCAATGACATCGTTCAACAAGCTCGATTATTTCGAACATGGGGTGATGGCTACGGATACTTATTAGTAGCATCTGGTCAAGCGGATGTCATGCTCGATCCCATTGTGAATCCATGGGATGTATTGCCTGTCATTCCAGTTATACGCGGCTCTGGTGCAACTATCGGCAACTGGCAAGGAGGAGAAGATCACTGGGAATCGTGTGTGGCTTCGACACCAGCTCTCTTCGAGACAGTTATAGGCAGGCTCAACGGCGTTTGACAATTCGTACCTCCTGTTTATAAGCGGCGATTGAATCGTTTTCCAGGAATCCTCCGAATGCCATGGATGGATACACAAGCGACCGTTTACCCAGGATCGTACCCGGATTTAAAACGGAGTTGCATCCGACTTCCGCTCCATCGCCCACCAAAGCGCCTAATTTCTTCATCTTGGAATCCACAAATCCAGATGGAAGCATGACCGGGACCTTCGCATGGTCCAAACGTAAATTTGAACAGATGACTCCTGCTCCCAGATGGGCCCCATTGCCCAAGACTGAATCACCCACATAGTTGAAATGTGGTGCTTGAACGCCATCCAACAATAGGCAGTTCTTAAATTCGGAAGAGTTTCCCAACACACACCCTTCCCCAACTATAACATTGCTCCGGATAATCGCACCCGGACGAATTTCCGTTTTGGGGCCAATATAAGCTGGCCCCTGAATAACCACATTCGGGTACAAAATTGCACTCGGGTCCAAATAAACTGGCCCCTCAATAACAACGCCTGCCGGAAATAGATCGGAATCGAGTACGTTTGGAGCAAAGTCCAGACTGCAAAACGCTTTCTTGATTTGACCGATCCAAGTCCAAGGGGGGCTGTCGCGGGGGAAGAACGAGCGAAAGGGAAAATTTTGAGGTATGGAGAATAACTCCTCAGCTTTCATGCTCACACAAAAACGGCTTCATCAAAAGGATTCAATTGAAATGGACAAGAGCAACTGGTTTATCCGATGAGCCTTGCCTGGTGCATTCGCCTACCTCCTTCGGACTACGACGGAACGAGGGGTCTGAAGTGAATGTCACTCACTTAAGGCCGTTATAAGCGAATCTACGGTCCATTTCCTTTCGAGGGGGTCAAACCTTAAATCCCGCATTGGCATGCACGATTGCAAGGAATGACCCCGAAGCCGGCCTTGCTTCGATATTTGACAAAAAA
>JAPUIL010000848.1 GCA_027297085.1 Verrucomicrobiota bacterium
ATTATGGCTTTTCTCAAGGCTCCTATGTCACGACCCAACATCTTGTTCTGTATAGCCGACGATGCCGGCATGCATTTCGGAGCTTATGGCTGTCCCTGGGTGGACACACCTGCTTTCGACCGCGTAGCACGCGAAGGTATCCTTTTTCAGAATACATTTACGCCCAATGCCAAGTGTGCGCCGTCTCGGGCATGTATTCTGACTGGCCGAAACACCTGGCAGCTTGAAGAAGCCTGTAACCACATGCCTTACTTCCCCGCCAAGTTTAAGACCTACGCGGAAACGTTGAAAGAAAGCGGCTACCATGTAGGCGTAACAAACAAGGGTTGGGCTCCGGGCGATCCGGGCACAGTGAATGGCCAGCCAAGAAATCTCTGCGGCACTCCCTACAATGAGCATACTTGTGATTCGCCGACAGCTTGCACCTCATGCAATGATTACACTGCCAATTTTAATGCGTTCCTGGAGGATTGCGATGAGGACCAACCTTTTTGTTTCTGGTATGGAGCGCAGGAACCGCATCGACCTTATGAATACGAGTCGGGCTTAAGCCGTGGAACCAAGAAGCTGGAGGACATCGACGAAGTCTATGAGATCTGGCCGGACAACGAAGTGGTAAGAAAAGACCTGCTCGATTACGGATACGAGATCGAATATTTTGATTCACACCTGGGGCAAATGCTCGACATGCTGGAAGCACGAGGCGAGCTGGATAACACGTTGGTGGTGGTCACTTCCGATAACGGCATGCCTTTCCCGACCATCAAAGGGCAGGAGTATTATTATTCCAACCACCTGCCTCTGGCGGTGATGTGGCCCAAAGGTATCCAGACACCGGGACGTTCGATTGACGACTTCGTCAACTTCATCGACTTCACGCCTACGTTTCTGGAGGTATCGGAAACAAATGGAGAAGCCAAGGGGATGCAGCCCATTACAGGCCGCAGCCTATCCGAATTTTTTAACACCGATCAGTCGGGCAAAATCAATCCGGACCGTGATCACCACATCATGGGTAAAGAGCGCCACGATATTGGCCGCCCCCACGACCAGGGTTACCCGATCCGCGGAATCATTAAAGATGGATACCTCTACCTGCGCAATTTTGAGCCTGCTCGCTGGCCAGCCGGCAATCCCGAAACCGGTTACCTTAATTGCGATGGCAGTCCAACCAAAACGGAAATTTTAAAATGCCGCACTCATCCGGAGACCCGGCATTTTTGGGACTGGGCGTTTGGGAAACGCCCCTTCGAACAGATGTACGATGTCAATGCGGACCCAGCCTGCATAACCAATATTGCAAACGTCCCTGAACACCGGTCCCGCAAAGAAGCCATGCGCGATCAGCTGTTTACCGAGCTGGCTGAACAAGGAGATCCGCGAATGTTCGGCAATGGAGATGTCTTCGACAAGTATCCTTGCGCTAACCCGGAGGTGGCCAACTTCTACGAACGCTACATGGCTGGCGAAAAACTACCTACGGCGTGGGTTGAAGATAGTGATTTTGAAAGAGAACCCATTGAATAAACAAATAATGCCGCCAAAAATTATGTTTCATTCGATAAATGTAGGAGCGGAATCCAGATTTAAACAGTATTCAAATTAATTCAGATTTTGCCACCCCATGTCATTAGAAATCATAGATATCGCCATCGTCATCCTTTATCTGGCAGGAGTGCTCGTATTTGGCCTCTGGATCGGACGCAAAGAGAAGGCAGATCGTGAGGGCTTTTTTCTTGGTGGAAAACACTTTTCATGGTTGTTGATCGGCACGTCCCTGTTTGCCACGAATATTTCCAGTGTGCAGTTTGTCGGGCAATCCGGTCTGGCTTACAAGTTCGGGATCGCTGCGGCAAATCCACAACTCATTGGAGGTATCTGCCTGGCGATGTCAGCTGTATTCTTTATCCCCATTTATCTGAGAACCAAGATATTCACCATCCCGGGATTCCTGGAAAACCGCTACAGTAAACCGGCCAAGCTGATCTACTGTATAACCATGATCCTCTTCGGTTTGTTTATGACTTCTATCATTCTCTACACAGGGAGCCTGGTCATTCTACAACTGTTTGGATTCAGCGATGATCTGATCTTTTATTGTTCGCTGGTCTTGGGAATTGCGGTGGGGATTTACGCCATTGTGGGAGGGCTTTCATCGGTGGTCTATACAGACATGGTTCAATCCGTAGTTTTACTTATCGGTGGTTTTCTGGTTCTTTTCCTTGGTCTATCGGCGGTTGGAGGCCTGAGTGGATTGTTGGAAACTGTACCGGCAGAACACCTGAAACTTTTACTACCACATGATCATGAGCAATTGCCGTTTACAGGCATCATAAGCGGACTATTCATCGTAAGTCTCTTCTGGGCGGTCAGTAACCAAGAGCTTCTGCAACGAACGCTGGGTGCAAAAGACACCCGCAACGCCCAACTGGGAATGTTGCTGGGAGGTTTTCTTAAAATCGTTGCCATTTTCGTATTGGTTTTCCCGGGCATTCTCGCATTCAAGTTGGTTCCAGGCGTCAATCCGGATCGCGCCTATCCCGCACTGATCCAGGAAGTCTTACCCATTGGCATATCGGGCATCGTCCTAGCCGGATTTCTGGCGGCGCTTATGTCAACGCTGGACTCTTCAATCATGTCGTTGAGCTCGATATTCGCTATCGATATCTATCCACTTTTTGACAAAAACGTAAGTGAGAAGAAAGCGCTGAAAGTCGGCCGGCTATTCGCAATCTTTATTCTCGTTTGGGGAATCTGCACCGCACCCATGATACAACATCTGGGCCTGGTTTATCTGTTAATGCACAAGGTCACGAGTTACCTTTTACCTGCTATTGGGGTGTGCTACGTCATCGGCCGTTTTAATAACCGGATAAACAGCTTCGGAGCCATTTTCACGATGACGTTGGGCTTCGTCATTGGAACTTTGCTCTTATTGTTTTCGACGCTTCCGGCACTCAAGCCCTATTGCCCCGACATCATCCTCAATTCCAATTTTTACCATGTAAATTTCTTCCTGGTCCTGATCTACGTGGCGATCCTGCTCATCAGCAGCCGCTTCCGGCCGGCACCCAAGGTAGAAGATCTCACCTTTTTGCAGCCGACCGTGGAAGAGAAACAGCAACAGGCTGCTACCCTGAAAAGAGTGGGGTTATTTGGTTCCTTCAAATTCTGGGTTGTAATTTACATTTGCGGATTTGTTGGGGTGTATGTGTTGTTTTAGGTTTTTTTCGGAGGGCTCGGCGAGCCGGCCCTACCCTATTGGTAATGCACAGATTGGTAGGGACCGATTGCCGAGCGGTCTTTTTGTATTGGATGCTAAAAACTGATCGGTTCAAGAATTGACGCCCTTACATAGCCTTCCATGCTCCTCGTCTATGAGCGAAACGAAGCGCCCAAATGCCCTATGGATTACCTCGGACCAGCAGCACTGGTTCACCCTCGGTCTTCAGAATCCGGAAATCCACACACCCAACCTGGATCGTCTAGCCAAGGAAGGGACTCTCTTTAATAGGGCCTATTGCCCTAACCCAACCTGCACCCCAACGAGATCTTCCATGATTACCGGCATGTATCCCAGTCAGCATGGAGCTTATTCGCTGGGCACAAAACTCCCGGAGCATCACACAACCATTGGCGAAGTTTATTCAAAAAACGGATATAAAACC
>JAPUIL010000849.1 GCA_027297085.1 Verrucomicrobiota bacterium
GCGATGGATTACAACCACCTCATGAACAACTTTGGCAAACGAGAAGCTCTTCTGGCCCTAGCACTCACTGTGCTGGTGATCTTCTTGGTTGGCTATAAACATTTTGTTATGGGCTACACAATGACCAGTGTCACATCCGAGCCCGGTTACCAGGTTGCACTGAAAGTGGACGTAAAAGGAAACGGCCGGGAAGTAAGTATACGTTGGCCCTTGCCCATGCAGACGGCACGACAAAGTATTCGTCGCGAAGAAAATGAATCAGGTCCCTTCAGATTTCAACTGGATGGCGATCGGAGGGCGCGTTGGATAAGCCCCAATTTTACAGGTGAGAAAACTCTCTATTATCGTTTCTTTGCCCAGACTCAGGCTGAAAGTTTTAAGCTGAAAAGTGGTCCGATCGAGACACCGGAAGATTATTCGAAACTTGCAGATTACCTCGAGCCCACGGAACAGATCCAGAGCGAAGATCCCGAAATCGAATCTCTGGCCTGGAGACTGATTCCTCCGGAAATAAGCTGGTCCGAGGGCTTACGCCAGGTGTACGAATTCGTTTTGGATGAGATTGAATTTAAAGCCGTAAGAGGCCCCACCGATGCGGTCACTGCGTTGCAGGTTTCATCGGCCTCGTGCAATGGAAAGAACAGGCTATTCATAGCCCTGTTGCGTGCGCGTGGCATTCCGGCCCGATTGTGCAAGGGGCTCATACTTGAAAATACAAGTAAACGAACCAGTCATGCCTGGACCGAAATCTTTGTCGTGGATAAGTGGATACCATTTTGTCCTACGAACGGCTATTTCGCGGAGATACCGGAGAACTACCTGGAGTTGTCCAAGGAAGACTCACCCCTTTTTCGCCATTCCAAGTATATCGGTTTCGATTGGAGTTGGATCGTGGAAACGCAAGTCGGCCAAATGAAAGACGCTGTAATGGTCAACGCCCATAACCCGTTAAACTTTCTTTTTTACTGGGTGTCGTTGGAGGATTTCAACATCTCACTCAATCTTATCATGGTTATTTTGATGATTCCAGTTGCAGCTACCGCGGTAAGCTTTTCACGTAATATTGTTGGTCTTGTTACTTTTGGAACTTTTATGCCTGCGCTCATCGCCGTATCCTTTTTGGAAACGGGATTCTTCATAGGAAGCGTATTTTTTATACTGGTGATGTTTTTGTCCACCTTGGTCAATTTTGCATTACTCAAGTTGCGGCTTCTCCACATCCCTCGACTGGTAATCATGCTCACAGTGGTCGTTGGCACAATAATGCTCGTATCTGTAACGTTGGTACGTACCGGGCTGGCTGAAGGTGCCGCCATTAGCCTGTTTCCTATAGCTATTCTTTCTCTGACTAGTGAGCGATTGACTCAAACCATCAGCGAAGACGGTTGGTTCGAAGCTTTCAAACGCATAAGTACCACCTTTGTGGTTGCGGCCATCTGTTACGCCCTGATTGGTCAGAAATTCATGCAACTCCTGATCATCGCCTATCCTGAACTGCTTCTTATCAACATTGCTATTAATCTGCTTATAGGTTCCTGGCATGGTCTCCGACTCACTGAACACCTGCGGTTCAAAACCATCTTGCAACCGTGATTTCGATTCCCAACAAAAAGACTAAATTTCCAGACACTCCCAATGGGGTCGTGGGAATGAATTATCGGAACAGGAACCTGGTAGATGTACTAAATCCGCGTTCGCTCATAACACTCGCGAATGACAAAGTCTTTACCAAGACAACACTCGAGAAACATTCCATAACAACTCCTAATGAATTGGCTATTATTAACAATAGCCGCCAAATTGAACCTATATACCAAATGCTGATTCGACGGGATATGCCCTTCGTATTAAAACCGGCACGATCAGCCAGGGGTCGGGGAGTTGTGCTTTATCAAAAGGTGGACAAGGACGGAGTAACCAAGGTGAACGGGCATCGTATGGAGAAGTCTGATTTCGAATTTTTTATTCAGCAGATCCTTCAGGGGGAATATTCGTTTGGTCGGCCCCAAGATGGAGTCCTGATAGAGGAAAAAATTGAAACTGATAAGTCTTGGATAATGAAAGACCTTCCAGGTGCACCCGACCTTCGTATTGTCCTGATTGAAGGCAAGCCGGAGTTGGCCATGGCTCGTCTTCCAACAGAAGCCTCCGAAGGCCGGGCAAATTTGCACTGTGGGGCTGTCGGAATGGGAATAGATCTTGTGACGCATGTCACTCAGGGAGGCGTTCATCTCGACAAGCGCATTGATAGGCACCCCGATACTAATCAGATTCTGGCCGGGCATCCGGTTCTGGATTTTGACCGCTGTCTGGAGATTGCCATTCAATGTTATGAAGCAGTTCCTCTCGGACTTCTCGGTGTGGACTTAATGCGTGATATTAATAATGGGCCGACTGTCGTTGAGCTCAATGCCAGACCTGGTCTTGCAATTCAGGTCGCCAACGGAGCGGGTCTGCTCATGAGCAATTCACTTTCAAACAAGTAAGCCTAGGAATTCAAAATGAGATCAACTGAACAACATGTCCTAAAATTTATCCGACATTTTTTGTGTCTCGGATTGTTGTTGGTGTATGGTTGTTCAAAGACTGACAATTCCAAATCGCAAGACCTGCAACAGGAGCTTGAAAAAGTTCAATCCGATGCCGCTAAAAATGATGACCCTCGTTACATGGAAGCCAGGGAAGAGATCGATACCGAAAATTGGCCAGCAGCGATATTTTTATTAGAAATTCTAGCCGAGGAGAGTCCCGAGAACCCCGCCTATTGGAATGATATTGGAATATGCCAATTGTCGATGGGAGAAAACCGGGCAGCCGTGGATGCTTTTCAAAAGTCTGTTGAAGCAGATCCCAGCTATTATCGCGGTTTTTATAATTTGGGAAATTCCTACGTGCGGATGGATGAAGTCAAAAAGGCAGAAAGCGCTTTCGAAAAAGCAGTTACTGT
>JAPUIL010000085.1 GCA_027297085.1 Verrucomicrobiota bacterium
ACTCCAACAGCGGTGTGATGGGAGAAGCCGAGAAAGCGACTGCGGAAAAGGGCAAAATAGTTTTCGAAGAATCCAGTCGCAACCTCGCTGAATTCATCGAGGAATACTACCACCGGAAGATCGAAGAGCGCACGCAGCACCAGGCTAAGGATCCGACATTCCCCCTGTCTTTTCCTACCGATTAGGATTTAAACAGGTATAGCGACGAAGTTTTAGATAAGATAGAAGGTTATTCTCAGATTCATGGTGTTTCGCCTGTTTATCACTGTTATCAAAAGAACAGTTGTATTGTTTCGCCATCGATCTCGACGACGGTGGAGCGATTACATGAAAGAATTGGGTCTTTTAACTGCCCTACCCAGCGGGCGTGCTCCTTGGATAACCGTCGGACCACATCCGGATGTTTGCCAGCCAAATTTGTGGTCTCACCGGGATCCTTCAAAATGTCATAGAGCAAGGTTGCTTGACCATGGGGCGAATCATTTGACCAACCTCCCTCAGGTGGACGCAAAAGCCCTGTGTTTCCCGTGCCGGCAGTTTCAGACTTAAATCTATTGTAGCGAATCAGCTTCCAACTTTGTTCGCGGATCGCGATGGTTGGCCCGGTTCGCCAATAAAGGTATTCGTGCGGTATTCCAGCGCGTTCACCGGTAAAAAACGGCAAAAGGTTCACACTATCTTCCGTTGTTTTGACTTGGCCTGCAGCGGCGGTGAAAGTAGCCAGGAGGTCGAGTGAAATAACGGGAGCGTCGTAAACTTTTCCTGCCGGAAGTTTAGCCGGCCAACTGAGGATAAAGGGTATCCTGATGCCGCCTTCGTTATGATAACGCTTGTAGCCGAAATAGGGTTGGTTGGAGCAACAGCTAATTTTTAGGTAACCGGCACAGCCATTGTCACTGAGAAATACGATCAACGTGTTCTCATATTGATCGATTGCTTTCAACTGCTCCACCACTCGCCCGACGCTGTCATCCAGGGCTGCCACCATAGCCGCGTAGATCCGAGCTCCCGGGTCCTCCAAGTGCCGGTAGCGGTCCAGGTAATGTTTGGTGGCTTGCAAGGGTGTATGCGGGGTGATGTGACTGAGATAGAGCAAGAATGGCTCGTTACTATGCCGAGCGATGAACGCGACCGCCTCGTCAGTAAAAACATCGGTCAGGTAACGTTCGACATTCACCTCCTCAAATCCACGAAGAATCTTGTTGGGTCGGGTAGTGGGCCCGGGTTCACCTCCCCGGGAGCTGTATTCGACTCCTGGAACTCGCGAATCGATGTAAATGCTAGCACCTTCCAGCAACCCAAAGTATTCATCGAAACCACGATTCATGGGATGATGCTGATCCTGTTTTCCCAGATGCCATTTCCCAACCATCCCGGTAACATATCCGAGAGCCTTGAGTTCATCTGCGAAAGTACGTTCATCGGTACTCATTCCAGTCCGGGAATCTTGTCCGGAAGGGTTGAATTCCCAACCATGACGCTGCTGGTACCGGCCGGTGATCAGTCCAGCTCGCGATGGGCTGCACACCGGGTTGCTCACATAGCCAGCGGTACATCGGACACCTGATTCTGCGAGTTTGTCAATGTGAGGAGTTTTTATCGACTCGCCGCCGTATGCGCCCAGGTCGCCGATACCCAAATCATCAGCCAGAATGAACACGATATTAGGTGGTCGTGATGCCTGTTGATCTTGAGCTACAACTTGAGATGGCATGCTCAAACCGAAGGCGAGTAACGTGATTAAGGAGAATAAGGTTTTAGTGCTCATAATTTCCTTTCAACAAGTGAACAGGTAGACGGACGTAACAAAAGTATCGCCCGGGCACCTAAATCTGTCGAGAGCTTAACCGAATGCTGTGTAGACCAAACGGTGATTCATTCCGCAGGGTCCACATGTGGCAGAACCGACGAGCCCGTATCCGATTATACCACGGTCGCATTCTTAATGAAAAGTGGTATTATAGGGATTGGACCACTACGCAATCGGGAGCGATCTCCCTTCCTGCTATCAAAACTCCCGAAACTTATCTGTAGGAGAGCAGCTTGCTGCCGATTTTGTATTTTTTTATCCCGCAGAAAGAACGACACCACCTAGACTAAACACTCTACTCCGCCACTTCTTTCAATAGTTCTAAAAGCGTACGCCTGACCTTGGGTTCAGCATCCACTGCCAGGTAACTGGATTTAGCCCGCCAGGTTTCATAGCCACCGAGAGCGTGCTGTTCAGGCGTTGGCAAGTAGCCGTTGTAACCGTTGGCTAGCTCGATGATAAATGTGGGCTTCAGCGGACTGGCTTTCTTGATGGCCAAACCGGTTTCGACAAAGGTCTCACACGGGCTGCTGACGATGCCCAAATCGCCGATGCGGATAGCTTGCAGCTTAACTTTGACCGTGGCAGGATACTCGGCCATCTGAAGGGTCTCCAAGGCATAGATCAAAACCCGATCTTTGTATGGCCCTTCACCAACGTCGGCGAGTTTGGCACGCGCACGGGCAACTTCCTCTTTGGTAGGACGGCGTACCCCAAGCTCAATTTCACGCTCGCGCATTTTGATTGGCACCCAGTCGACATACTCGACCCGGTTATAGGCAAACTGTGCCGACTTCGCTACGTCCAGACCGACATACTCAATTTGTTCAAAAGGTGGCTTGCGGACACGTGGTTCGAAAAAGTTAATATTGTTGATATCGCCACTGGTACCGTTGGACATGATGGCAACAAATCCCGACTTTTCATCATCTGCCCCAATAAGACGTGCGATTTGCCGGGCGAACTCCCCGAAATAATCGGCGGAGAGCGTCTCCGCAGGCACACCGCCCACGTAATGCAAACTGTAATTCGCCAGCAGGGCGATAGGTCTACCGTCCAGCGCCTGCAGCGAAAGGATCGGCAACTCAGGATCGGTTGGCCCGGCGGGTTTGAGCAATGAACTGTCACCGGCTGGTGGATTCATTTTTACC
>JAPUIL010000086.1 GCA_027297085.1 Verrucomicrobiota bacterium
CCTCCTCCGGGGAGAAATACCAACATGGCGAATAGAAAGAGAAACCCCTGAATGAATAGAAGGGGGAAGGGGTTGTTAAGGCTGCCGAAGGCGAGCAGGATCAATGGAAGCGCACCGTAACGGCAAAGCCATTGAACGCTAGCCAGGGAAAAATTAATGAGCAAGGCCGAGCGGCGTTTGCGAAAAAGGAATCGAGTGATCAGCCAGGTGCGGCGTAGGCTGCGTTTCAGAGCCCAGCGGAAGTGTCGAAATTTTCCGGGCCAGCGTTGACGGCGTCCATGAGGTGTGGCATTAGCGATAGTGTGGATGATTTTCGCCCATAGCCCGGTTTGAAAAAAGAGGACCATACATGCGATGCCACCTAGTACCAGCCCAGCCGCCACCATCATTTGCCACCCGGGCAAGTCGGTAAATATCCGGGCCCAGTTTTTGTCGCGTACGATAAAGAAAATGGCAATAGGAGTCAGCAGGCCAAAAAAGGTGAGGTCTACGAATACGTCAGCTGCCAACATTGAAGCGCTGGTTGTGAGAGGAACATGTGCTTTCTTGAGCAGATAGAGCCGCAAGGCGGTACCGCCCATGCCTGCGGGAGAGGCGGCTATGCCAAACTCGGTGGACATGGAGACAGATATAGCCTGCCGGTATTGTAGCTGATGTCCGAGTGCGCGTGAATTGATCCAGATGCGTCCACCATTACAAAGCCAGGCGACAACAATAGCACTTAGAATGATAGGGGCAAACCACCAATTAAATTGTGCGATGTAATTCCACGTTTCCGATTCCACGGTAAAAAATAGAACCACGGCAGTGGCCACTATACAGAGCGTCACGCCTTGCAGACCGTATCGCAGGTATTTTCCTATGGTAGGGGATGAATTTGTTGAAGTATCTGCCATTATGAATCTGGCTCACGCGAGCGAGACAGGTTTTTGCAATTCAACAGGTATCAGATCTCGGTAGGTGGAGGTTGTTCTCGTCTGTAGTGTATGTTTCAGGACCTTATAAAGATGGGCTTCAATGTCAGGATATTTAAAGTCAGTTGGGTGAACCGCTATCCTCAGGACTTGGGCTTTGCGGTTCAAGGCATAAAAAATTGAAATCCAAAGTTTGGATACAGCTCTTCGCCAAGCGTTTCTGGAACTATAAACGAGGGTGGGGGCTTTAATAAATAGCTTGGATGCCGGTAACTCAACGCCATCCCAGAGAGTGTTATATAAAAAGCCAGAGTCCCGAACTGCTGACCTGGCTTCCTGACTCAACAGCCAGGCCGGAGCCGTGAATCCGAAAACGGGAAGATTATTTTGTAAGAACAGGCTCATGCCCGCTGCCAGTTTTTCCTGGGCCTGTTTTTGAGAGAGTTGATAGAACTCTCCTTCGCCCGTAGTATAGACATTACCCATCAGTTGCTGGAACCAGTTACCACGGATCGCATCCGCCTGATGATAGTAACCGTGGAGGCAAAGGTCGAAATCGTCGGTTGGCAGGTTTTGCAGCCATTCCACGAAGGCTGAGTTCTCAGTAAATGGAGGTTGCCCGTGATACTGCGGAATAACGAGCAGAGTCATTTTTTGCGCACCCAGTTCCCAGCTCTTTTCAATAAATCGACGGCAGCTCTCCCAAGATCCGGGATGCAAGTCGTGAAAGGAAATAATCAACTGTTTCCGTGTCTGCTTCATTGCATCTTTGGCAGAGGCGTCTTATCGGTTTTAAATTCGTTGTATACGGTGGCCACCCACACGGGTTTGTCGTGGAAATCCTTGAATTTCGTGACTTGTCTGCGGTCCATAAATTTGAACCCGTAGCGCTCAAGCGCTTTTTCGGAACGGCGATCTTCGTAGACTTGCATCTGTCCATATACTCCCTTGAATCCAAGTTTGGCCAAGCGATTTACAAACGGGAAAATGAGTCGTCGCCCGGCAAATCCGGTTCGGTACTCACTGTACATATTGATATGAAAATGGGCAGCTCCTGGGATCCCTTTGGGTGTTTGTCCGGCTGATTTGAAAAGAAACCAATTGAGAAACTTGATGGATGCCCAGTTGTATTTGCCGGTGAGGATTCGACCTATTATCTTAGGAGTGGTTCGCGAAAGAATGAGCCACAGTTGTTGACGGTTGAATCTATCGAAGTTAAGACAACCCAGTAGATAACCTACCACACGATCATCATCGACGGCTACGAGAGCGTTTTCAGGCTCACGGTCTGTGTAATAACGGGTAAAGAAGTCGGCAAAAGCGTCCCTGTCTTGATAGACGGGGTCAATGGGGTTGCCCATGAAACCTGTGTCGCAACAAATGTCGCGAACGGCTTGGCGGTCACTGAGTGAGTAAGGCCGGATCTTCAGACTCATGCGTGACTGAATTCGCTTTAGCCACTGAAGGATTTTCCTTCCTGGCGAGTTCTGAGTAAAGGGTGGTAAGTTTCGAAAAGGTGACCTCCCAGGAAAAATGTTGCTCCATGCTCTGGCGGCGCAGGCCGCGCTCAATTTCGGTTTCCCCGAGTTCCCAGATTTGCCGGACCGCATCGGCCAGGGCTTTACCTGAAGTATTGCGAGCCATAATCAGCGGCTTTTCGTATTTCAATCCTTCGTCCAGGCCGCCGCCTTTTATGCCAAGCACGCGAGTACCGCAGGCTTGGGCCTCCAGCGATACAAGCCCGAACGTTTCACAATCACCCGCATGCACGAACAGGTCGGCTGCCGAGTAAAAATCAGCTAATCGTTCTGGAGATTCGTTGAAGTGCAGCCAGGTAATATTTTTTTCTTCCCGTGCCTTGGTCTGGACTTCCTCGCGCCATTCCCCGTCACCAACCAGAACTAGCTGATGTGGTTGAGGACAGTCTTTCAGGATTTCCATCATCTCAAACAAGCTGCGGATATTTTTCTCGCGGGCTAGGCGGCCAACAAAAAGCAGCAGTCTTGAATTTTCAACCAAACCCAGTTCCTTTCGTATTCGCAAGCGGCTGTTGCGTGGCCTGAAGGTTTCCAGATTAGTGCCAAGAGCTATTGTCTTGAGATGGCGGATACCAATGCCATAGAGAGCATCATGGCACCGCATGCTGGACACCACGGTGGCGGACATACGGTTGTATAGCTTGATTAAATATTTTTGGATGAGCGGTGACACTATCGACTCGATCGTTTGTCCGGCATATTTCCTTAAGGTTCTATCAAGTGCCCGTGGATAATCGGAATGATAGAACGCCACAATGGGAATCTCGTTTACGCGGGCCGCCTCCAATCCAATCCAGGCCGCCCGATAAGGATCACCAACTTCGATGAGATCCGGTCTTTCTGCTGCGATGGCTGCCAGGATTTTCTTTTTGTGGACGAGCATCCGATAACTATCGGATCCGATCAGCGTGGGGCTTTTAATCTCATACACTGAAATCCGGTCCTCCTGTACGACCGCATCGCGGTGCGATGGAATAATAAGGCAATGTGAGTGGGGCGTGTGCTTGAGAAGGTAGTCGATCTTTTCATGGATGTAGCGCCGTACCCCACCGCTAAGGGTGCTGTAAAACTGTACAATGTCGCAGATTTTTAAAGCTGGGGACTCCATGGTTAGTTAGAAGAAGGAGCATTGTTCAGTTCGGTTTCACCACTGGCAACAGATTTTTGAGGAATCACGGTTTCGGAGGATTTGTGCTGGTTTTCAGAACGAGTTTCTTGTTGATGGTTGCTAATATATGACGGTGCAACCTGTGGATAGCGAAACAGCCATTCTGGAAGAGCTGGCGACCGTCAATCTGAGTGGAGAAACTGAGCAGTCTTTTCTCACTCTTGAGGGCGAAGTGGTGTATGATCCATTTCTCGGGCGAGGAACCACGGTCATAGAAGCTGCCTCGCTGGGAAGGACAGGCTGGGGCATTGATGTGAATCCACTCTCGCAAACTTTGGTCCTTCCGCGTTTTCGAGGTGGGAGACGTCCGTAAAGGTGCTATTAACCTCGAGGTCACGGTGGCAGAATGTGGCATTCGGGCCGGGCTAATTCCCGAAGCCCTGGTTATAAATGCGCAGGATTTTACCAAAACGGCCCATTGCTGGGGGGTGGACAATCAGGCCAAGGGGACTAACACCAATCGAATCGTTAGTTTCCGAAAATCAGCTTAGAACCCATCTCATGAATAGAATCCGCGCTGCCCAAAGCCCGTAGGGTTTGCGCCACAAAGTCTGCCTGCGGCGTTCCTTTTGACTGGGCGGGGCTGTCCAGCTCAATTCCGTCAAAAGAGCCTTGTGGGAAAAACTTTCTAGCTGCAAACAGCATCGGATTGTATTTATGAGTTGGGTTCTAGTCATCAGCTGGCTGAATCAGCCAGCTGTTAGCCCAAGCTCTGTTAAAGCGATTTTGACGACGACTTTTTTGATAAGTTGAGCATTAC
>JAPUIL010000087.1 GCA_027297085.1 Verrucomicrobiota bacterium
AGTTCCTCCTTGCGGAAATCGTTGTGCATCTCGAGGTCGGCCTTCTCGATCATCTTGCGGGCTGGACCCTCCTCCATCATCCTGGAGAGTTGCTTGTTCTTGGGCATGCCCATGCGAACCTGAAGAAGAGCCATGCTGGTAGCGAACTCGTCCTCAAGTTGGTCTTTTTCCAGCTCGGCCTTAGCCTTGGCGACCAGGCTGTTGCAAAAACGGTTTTGCTCCCGCACCAATCGCTCAACCACGGGCTTGAATTCATTGAACGGCATCTCCCGGGTAATCTGAACCGGACCTGATATAATCAAAGGAGTCCGCGCTTCATCCACCAGAATGGAATCCACCTCATCGACAATACAGAAGACATGATCACGTTGAACCTGTGCATCGGCGACCATGGCCATTCCGTTATCCCGCAGGTAATCAAATCCAAATTCCGACGCCGTGCCGTAGGTTATATCCTTTTGATACATCTCCTTTTTCTGGGAAAGCGGCATAGCATTTTGAATACACCCCACCGAAAGCCCGAGAAATTTGAAAAGGTACCCCATCCATTCACTATCACGTTGGGCCAGATAATCATTAACCGTCACACAGTGGCATCCGCGGGCCGGAAGGGCATTTAAGTACAGCGGTAAAGTCGCCACGAGCGTTTTACCTTCCCCGGTAGCCATTTCAGCAATTTTTCCTTTGTGAAGCGCCAAGGCTCCTATGATCTGCACATCATAGGGCACCATATTCCACTCCAGCTTATGGCCGGAAACTTCGTGCATTTGTCCACAGAGGCGCCGGGCCGCGTTCTTTACAGTGGCAAAGGCTTCCGTTAAAAGCTCCTCTATGGTCTCACCCGCCTCTAACCGGTCGCGAAACTGCTGGGTATGACCACGCAATTCTTCATCAGTTAGCAGCTGGTATTGTTCCTCCAACTCATTGACGCGAGCAATGGTTGGCTGGGACTGCTTGATGAATTTTTTGTAAGGCCGATCGGCAAATCTTTTAAAGATGAAGGACAGCATTGTGCGATAAAAACGGGGCAATGTAGGTAGTTACCCCAAGGGAAGCAACCGCAGAGTTACACCAGTTTAGTCCCGCTGAAAACCCCGTGGGTTCCTGATAATCACCCGGTCGTGGATTGGACATCCGGCACCTCCACCAGCCTACGCTTGAAGCCAAGCGTAAAGCGCAGGCTGCCACGCCGTAGGCCCGATCAGGGCGAAGACGAGCTCATAGGCGTTTGCGATTAAATAGGGTTTCAATTTTCCAAACGGGACCCATCAGCTGCCTATATCGCAATAACCCAAGGGAAATTCTCAAAACAAAATGATTGCCAGCCTAATAGACCCTATTAGTATTCATAATCGCTAATTTCGAATCCCGAACAATGAAATCGCCACTATCTACTCTACTTTCAGAAAAACAAGGCAGTGTCTACTCCGTATCCCCAAATACCACGGTTCAAGATGCCGCCCAAATGATGAACGACCATCACATTGGTAGCGTGGTTGTCCTCGACGAGACCAAATTAGTTGGAATATTTACCGAACGGGATGTACTGAAACGAATAGTTATGAAGGATCTCGATCCCTCCAATACCTTAGTGAGCCAGGTGATGACAAAAAAGATCACCACTGTGTCTCCCACGACCTCAGTGCATAAAGCTATGGAAATGATGGCCACACTGCGGCTGCGGCATTTGCCCGTTATGAAGGATGACAAACTTGTTGGCGTGATTTCCATCAGAGATCTCACGGGTTACATCTCGCAATCCTTCAAATTCGAGACGGATACTCTTTGGAGCTTTATCACAGGCGATTATCCAAACACAGCATAGAATCCCTCATAAGAATTCCCATAAGTGAATGCCTCCGACCAGGGTGACCTGGCCGAATCGTGCAAGGCATCGTCCAATCCCCTCATTAATCTTGTAGTTGTTTTTTTGCGACACCGCAAGATCCTGCCTTTACTAAAAAAGTAAAGTCCGGATTCGCTATCCTATTTGGCGCCTGATGGCCTATTCCAATTAAAAGGATAAAATGGTGCAGCTCATTCCAGAGGCAGCGCATCCCCTTGGGGCAGAGGACTTTTTGTCATTTTAAATGGAATTGAGTATAATTTGTTAGCATGCAAGAACAGCTGTAAATTCGGGCAATCTGCCGGACTTCTAAAAAGGCATAACGAATCTTAAACCGCCTCATTCCAGCTCCACTCGGGCCGAAATTCGATGGGAATTGACATAATAATTTCCCATACTATTTGTAGGATTTTCCTTTTTTTCGCATGCGGATCAACTCCAAGAAATATTAACGTGGGATCTTACAAGATAAAACACGGATTGGACTTAAGGCTCATGGGTTCGCCCAAGCCAAGCATCGCGGATGCATCGGATGCAGGCTCCGTATCCATTTATCCACAGGAATTCGAAGGGATAAAACCACGACTCCAGGTTAAAGAAGGCGATATCGTCAAACGCGGCGGGCTTCTGTTTTTCGATAAGAAAAACGAGCACTTGAAATTCAGAGCTCCAGCTGGAGGTAGAGTTAATGCGATCAAACTTGGCCCACGCCGAGCGCTGACTGAAATTGAGATCGAAGTGTCGCCAAACGAGGATGTCGAGACCTTCCAACAGTACACGGCAGAACAGATTCTTACGCTTTCTCGAGACGAAATTCTAAGCCAACTTCTTGAGACGGGCTACCTCGCTTATATTTTGCAGCGACCGTTTTCAAAAATTGCGGATCCTGCCGTAAGCCCCAAGTCGATATTTGTAAACGGAATGAACACTGCTCCCTTTCAAGCGGACATTCATATTGCGGTTACGGAAAACGAAACTGACTTTCAAGCAGGCCTCAACATATTGACTCGATTGACAAATGGGAAGGTCAACCTGTGTATAGCGGCAAACCCTGCGAACCCTTCTACTGCAGTCACCCAGGCTAAGCATGTTGATATACACACTTTCAGCGGACCTCATCCGTCGGGTAACTCGAGTGTGCACATCCATAATATCGACCCCATTAGTCCGGGCGACCAGGTATGGGTGGCTAGCGCCGTGGACGTCATCCTCATCGGGGCACTATTTCTTGAAGGCGTTCTGCCAGCCACCAAAGTAGTCGTTGCAGGTGGTACTGGGATACAGGAGCCAAGCCGGCAATATTACCGAACGCGTATTGGAGGAAGGCTCGACAGCTTGCTTAAGGGAAGGTGCTCCGAGGAACCGTACCGGTTATTATCGGGCGATGTGCTGAGTGGGATTCAAATTCAACCGGATGAGTATCTACGTTTTTATCAATCCAGCATTACGGCAATTCCAGCTAGTCGAAAACGCTCCTTTCTTGGTTGGATGTCACCTGGGTGGAATCAATTCAGCGCCTCGAAACTCTTCCTCTCAAGCTGGTTCAAGCGAAGCGCTTCCTGGGATTTCAACACAAATCTGAACGGAAGCCATCGTGTTATGGTGCTGACCGGGCTCTACGACAAATACATGCCCATGCGCATAATGGTGGATTATCTGGTACGGGCTGCGCTGGCCCACGATACCGACGAGGCGGTCAAGCTGGGTATTTTGGAAACCGATCCCGAGGACTTCGCCCTGTGCTCATACGTCTGTCCGTCAAAAATGGATGTGATGGGCATCATTCGAACCGGTTTGATCGAAATCGAGGAGGAGGGTCTGTAATATGAAATTCCTCCAGGATCAACTTGAAAAAGTGAAACCCCTGTTCGAGCCGGGTGGGAAGCTGGAAAAGCTCTATCCGTTGTACGAAGCGACAGATACCTTTCTCTTTACCCCAGCGGACGAAACTCTAGCAGCTCCACATATAAGGGATGCTCGAGAAATGAAACGCACGATGATCACGGTGCTGATCTCCATGATGCCATGCGTCCTTTTTGGCATTTGGAAGGCGGGACATCAACACAACGTGGTCAATCAGATTGCCAATACCGGGTTCGTCGAGGATATGATTCAGGGCAGTCTATTGGTCCTTCCAATTATTGTAGTATCATACGCGGTCGGAGGCGCATGGGAAACGCTCTTCGCTATTGTTCGAAAGCATGAGATCAACGAAGGATTCCTGGTAACGGGTATGCTCTTTCCTCTTACGCTTCCCCCCACGATTCCGCTGTGGGAAGTTGCTGTGGGAATTTCATTGGGAGTGGTAATCGGAAAGGAAATTTTTGGGGGCACAGGTTTCAATGTTCTGAATCCGGCGTTAACAGCTCGTGCATTTGTATTTTTCGGGACTCCAAAAGCAATGACCGGAGACGGAATTTGGACAAGCGTTCTAGATAATGGCCAAGTCATAGAGGGCTTTACGGGAGCGACACCCCTGGCTGTTGTCGCACAATCACCGGACAGTACCAATATTATCCAAACGCTCCAGAATTCTGACTTTGGTGAAGGGTTTACATGGATGCGGATTTTCCTGGGAGATTTCGGTGGCAGCATCGGCGAATCAAGTGGTCCCGCCTGCTTAATCGGCGCCGCAATTCTTATTGTGTCCGGAGTGGGTTCCTGGCGTATCATGCTTTCCTGCGTCATTGGCTTGGCTGCAGGATCATATCTGATGAATGCCGTAGGCAAATCCGGAGATTTCATCGCCTTCACTCAGTTATCGTTTCACTATCATTTGGTAATGGGAGGCTTTTTGTTTGGTGCGATTTTTATGGCAACGGATCCCGTTTCAGGAACCGCAACGAACAAAGGGAAATGGATCTACGGCTTTATGATCGGATTGTTGGTCGTGCTTATTCGAGTAGCCAATCCCGCTTATCCGGAAGGGGTCATGCTGGCCATTCTGTTCATGAACGTAATGGCTCCGCTGATTGACCATTTCGTACTTCAGGCACATATTAAGAGTAGAGAACGTTATTTGAAGAGATTTAAACCTCATGATTAAGGAAGATTTAAAAACGATTAAGTTCGCTGCCATCATTTGCGTGGTTTGCAGCCTGATACTCTCCACTACCGTCGCCCTTTTAAAAGAACGACAGGATGACAATGTGGAGTTGGACCGAATGATCAATGTGCTCAAGGCGTTCGGTCAGCCAATCACGAACGGTGATGGCCGATCACTGAACAAGGAAGAGGTGGATGCAATCTTTGCTGAATCTATCGAGGAAATTATAATAGACAAGGAATCGGGCGATATACTGGAAGGTATGACCAGTGTCGATCTTCCCAAAAAGGAACGCAAAGCGAAGACATCAAAAGACAGAACCATGCTCCCCCTCTACCAATGGATAGAAGATGGGAAGATTACTCAATACGCCTTTCCGATTTCCGGAATGGGTCTTTGGTCGATACTTCATGGCTACCTCTCGGTTGATAGTTCACTCACCAAATTCCAGGGCATCACTTTTTATAAACATGGGGAAACACCCGGAATGGGCGCTGAGATCGTAAAGCCCTGGTTTCAGGATCAATTTAAGGAGAAGGTGTTTTTTAAGGATGGCGAATTGAAGCGGTTCGAGGTTAAAAAGGAGGGCGCATCGCCGGACGATTTGCATGCGGTTTCAGGAATCAGCGCGGCTACGATGACGGGCAACGGTATCAACGTTTTCCTTAATCGAGACCTAGCATTGTATGAAAAGTACTTCAGCAAAATTAGAGGAAAGGAGATACCAGGAGATGGCTAACATAAAACAGACCATATTGGATCCACTCTCGGACAACAATCCGATTACTATTCAAGTACTCGGAATTTGCTCGGCCCTTGCTGTCACCATCAAGATGGAAACCGCATTCGTGATGGCATTGGCCCTAACCAGTGTACTGACCTGCTCCAACTTCATCATTTCGCTACTCAGGAATGCAATACCAGGCAAAATACGCATGATCGTGGAGATGACGGTGATCGCGTCCCTGGTTATTTTGGCCGACAACATTCTCAAAGCCTACATGTACGATATCAGCCGCCAGCTTAGCGTATTTGTAGGTTTGATAATAACCAATTGCATCGTGATGGGACGTGCGGAAGCCTTTGCTTTGCAGAATCCGCCAAGAATTTCTCTCATCGATGGTCTTGGCAACGGACTTGGTTACAGCGCCGTGCTGATCATTGTAGCCTCCATTCGCGAGATCCTGGGTTCAGGAACGTGGTACAACATCCGGGTCATGCCATCCTTCTA
>JAPUIL010000088.1 GCA_027297085.1 Verrucomicrobiota bacterium
TAGGAATGCCGATACAGAGAGTCTGGTCTCGTTCACCGGAGGTTCCCGAGCGTTATAACTCGGACAAAATTATCGCTCATTATCAAACCTTCGAACGGTCGGTGGATACGCGGGAAGTTGCGGCGCACCTGACCGCTTGCCTCGAAAGTCACGATCAAATCGATCTCCATTTGAATTCACAGGTATTAAAGAATTACAAAGAAAATGGTTTTTGGCATCTACAGACCAAGCATGACCGGCGGATAGAAAATTTTGGACCCTTTGACTTTATCATCAATTCCAGTTGGGAAGGACGATTGAAGCTCGATGAACAAGTCTTTGGACCGGAAGACGGGAATTGGTTTCACCGCTATAAAACCGCGGTTAATTTGCATCCCGAAAACACGAACAACATCCCTAATTGTACCGCTATCATCGGAAAGTATGGCGATATCATAAAATACCCATCTGGCCGAGTCTACCTATCCTGGTATCCGGCCGGAATGCTTTCCGCTTCAAAGAAAATTCGCGGTGTAAAGACACACTATAGCGACGCAATTAAATGCAAGGTTGCTAAAGATACACTGACTGGCCTAAGCCAGTTTGTGCCCGCTGTTGATTCCGTGTTTTCTGCATGCGCCCCAAAAGCGGGAGACGTGGCTGGGGGCATCATCATGGCCAGGGGAAAATCGGATATCGACGACTCCAAAAGCGAATTACATCAACGCTATCGAATCGGAATTAAACTGAGAGAAGGTTACCTAAGCATAGACACTGGCAAATACACCTGTGGTCCGGCCTTTGCGGAGCAAGCAGTCAATCGAATTTTGGGATGACTCTACTATTGATTCCGGCCCTGGACTGACCGGGAATCGGATTCCTGGAAAGTCTGTTTGATGCCATACCATATCTGACTCACAACCTTGAGTTGTAACAAAACAACCAAATGGCATTTATCTATGAATGACAGGGGACCTTCGGTAACCACTCGCATGCATGATAAAAGGGATGCGATGTGTTCCCAACGACTGTATGTCCAAAGACTAGATACACCTTCCTTATAAACATGTTTCGTGTAGAGGAATTCTGGGTGACGGACGAACTCACCCCGCATGGCCAAATCCAATACCCAAGGTAAATCCGCGATTGCGTTTCCAGCCAACGTGGGAAGTAGGCGAAATTCATTCTTTGCCAATTCGCTTCTTAGTATGCCTCGATAGGGTATCCACCAATGCTCACCTTTTCGCAACATGGTTATGGAACGCTTTTTGGCTGAACCAATATCCGTGAGCATGTTATAAGCCATGAGGCTGCGTGTACCATCCGCGTAAAAGTATTCAACATCCGAAAACGAAACGATGGCTTCTGGATTCGTTTTCAGAGCCTCAACCAAGCGTTCCAGATAGAGTGGAGCCAGCACATCATCATGCGGCATGATCATAAAAAATTCGTTGTCGACCTGATCCAGGAGCCGATTTACGTTACCAATCCATCCCAAATTTTCCGAATTCCTGAGGATGCGGAACCTGGGATCTGACTCTGAGTAGCGTTCGCAGATTTCCAAAGATCGATCCATTGAACAATCGTCCGAAAGGATGCACCGGAAATCTTTCAAAGTCTGGGCAAGTATTGAATCAAGCGTTCTTCCTAGGTAGGGCTCCGAATTGTATACCGCGATCAGTATAGAGACCGTGGGCGTATTCATCTCTTCACTACTGGTCATTAATGGATCAAATCTAATGAGCATTTAAGATGCGGAACGCGAGGTTTCTTTTGATCATAATCACGGGTCTTAAAGTGGAAACCCAAGTGTTTCAAAAAATCGTACCGAACGAAGTGACATCGACCAATGTGATGAAGAGCAAGGCGCAGTCTACAAGCAAGCGCGGGAGCGTAGAAAACTACGTGACCAAGCGGGTTGCGGGCTGGAACACAGCTCTTCGTGCATGTCGGTTTTAGCCTTCGTACCGAGCCCTTGGCGACAGCGAAGCGAAAATAACAAGTGCATTTTTGTAACGTTACTTTTTTCGAGGTTTCCAAAATTTATACTAATTCCCATAACACAGTGTCTCTTAACTATTTATTGCCTGCACTTGCGAAGGCGTTTGAAACGTTTGGGGAAAGTCAAAGATCCTGGATGACCTTGTCAACTTGGCGGAGTATTTGGGCTCCTCGAGGTAGACTTTCAGGTGATGTGCAGATCACCTGCCTCAATTTCTTTTTATTGACCAAAACGAAGCATATTAGGAATGTAAACTTAACACCCCAACAAACCAATCAGGAATCACAAATGAAAAAGATAATCCCACTTCGCACCTTAATCTCTATGAGTTTCACCGTTTTGGTACTGGGTCTCGGTCTTAACAGTGCTGAGGCCGAATTACCTGTCTTCAAAAAACTGCACTTGCTGCCGAGTTATTGGTCTGAAGGAGCAAACTTTGCCGATCTGGATAAGGACGGTCACATGGATATCATTTGTGGACCGCACTGGTTTCGAGGCCCGGAATTTAAGGAGCGGTTCGAGTTCTATCCTGCAGTGGGACCCAGAAAACGAAATCGGAATGATGTTTCGGTATACACTCTGGATAATTTCTTTTCATTTATCCACGACTGCAATGGGGATGGATGGCCTGATATTATTACCGCTGGATTGCCGGGTACTGAAGCCTTTTGGTACGAGAATCCCGGAGATCACTCTCTATCGGCGCGAGAACTTCCTCCTCATTGGAAAAAGCATTTCGTGTTGAGTAGCGTAGACAACGAGTCGCCAAGGTTCGGTGATCTGACCGGCGACGGACAACCAGAATTAATCTGCATGCACCAAGGAGAAATGGGCTTTGCCACTCCTGACGAGAACGATCCGGCGAAACCTTGGACATTCCACGCGGTGACTTCGGGAGGAAAGTGGAGCAGGTACGTCCACGGTCTGGGTTATGGTGATTTAAATGGCGACGACAGAGCAGATTTGATAATGAAAGACGGTTGGTGGGAGCAACCGGCATCGCTCGAAGGGGATCCAGTTTGGAAATCTCATCCATATAAGTTTGCCGGGCGCGGCGGCTCCCAAATGTTCGCCTATGACGTGGACGGCGATGGAAACAATGACATTGTAACCAGTTTGAATGGACATGGCTGGGGCTTAAGCTGGTTTGAGCAAACGAGAAGTGAAGGTGGTGGGATTGACTTTAAGGAACACCTCATCATGGGGGAAAAGCCAGAGGACAGCCCTTACGGAGTCGCCTTTTCACTACTGCATGCTTTGAGCCTGGTGGATGTCGATGCGGACGGTCTCAAAGACATTGTCACTGGAAAATGCTATCGGGCTCATGATTTTCACGATCCTGGTGGACGTGAACCGGCCGTGCTTTACTGGTTTCAATTGACTCGTCAAAATGGCAAGGTTGAGTTTGTACCCCACTTGATCGACGACGACTCTGGTGTAGGAAGGCAATTGGTTACCGGAGACATTAACGGGGACGGAGCAGTCGATATCGTCATAGGAAACAAGAAGGGTACTTTTGTGTTCCTTCAGGCTAAACCATAGAAATTGTGGCGACCTTTCCGAGTACGGCACACCCGTGCTGCATTCATTGCGCACAAGCTAGCTTGCTTGCGATCCTTTCCCAAATAAGCAACAACCTCCATCGAAGGTGGACCCCTGCTCCTTTTTATTCAGCCTTCTACCTTCAGCCTTTAGCCTTTAAACCCTCCCATATATGAGTCCAGTTATGACACCTTCCCCAACAAAAACCACTCGGCGGGTAACGCCGGCAGAAAGCAATTTCCTATCAGTAATAGCGCCCGGTCGCTCGCGGAACATCGCGTCAATCATCCTGGTGGTCCTGCCGGTCATCCTCCTCCAGGCGTGCGCGTCTGATGAACCTGACGCGGCTGTCGCGCCGAACCTCGTGTACATCATGAGCGACACGCATCGTTGGGGAGCGATGTCGTTCACACAGACGCCAGCCGTCCAGACACCGAACCTTGAAACACTCGCGCAGCAAGGGATCTCGTTCAGCCGCTATTACGTCAACTTACCGATCTGCACGCCATACCGGGCGATCCTGATGACCGGACGCTGGCCATACCAGCAAGGGCTCATGGCCAATCACATGAGTCTCGCGGAACGTGTCGACCTGCCGGCAAATGAACAGACGAACGGCACGTTGAGCTGGGTGTTCAAACACGCCGGCTATACGACCGCGCTCATCGGTAAGTGGCATCTGGGAGGTCGCGACGCACGGCCATTCGGTTTTGAGACATCGATCGTATGGGGTGGAACCAACAACCACCGCAGGTCGGTATATAACATCAATGACGGGCCGACCGTCCAGTGGAAGGGCCAGTCGAACGCGACAGCGATGACGACCCAGGCGTTGGATTGGATTGACGAAGTACGTGGTGCAGGGAAACCGTTCTTTCTCGTTTTATCTCTTAACCCGCCGCACGGCCCGTTTGGGGATGCGTTGGAGGAAAAGCAGGCGTTGTATCCGGATGAAGCAGCTTTGCCGTTCCATCCGCTCGATGACATTCGCAACTGGGAGAGTCACCGGGATTACCATGCCCTTATCAGCAACGTCGACGATCAGGTCGGAAGAGTTATGGCGAGGCTGGACGAACTTGGGCTCTCCGAAGACACGCTGCTCATTTACACCTCAGATCACGGCGGCATGACCGGGATTGACGGTGTGGGCTACGGCCAGAAGCGCCATCCGAATGACGAATCGACGCGCGTGCCATTTCTTGTGCGCTGGCCGGGACACGTTCCAGCCGGTAACTCACGGCAGACGCTGTTTTCGACGATCGATGTTTTTCCGACACTGGCGCGAGTCGTAGGGCTGCAGGAGCGACTGGTAAAGTCGAACACGCCGGAAGCCGAAGCGTCGCTTACATACCTGGAGTCTTTACCCGGCGTGGACCTGTCGGAAGCGCTACTGAATGAAAACGGCGGACCAGAGCCCCGCTCAGTCTTTCTGATGCACCCATCGAATATGAACAACAATTGGCG
>JAPUIL010000089.1 GCA_027297085.1 Verrucomicrobiota bacterium
GTCTAAGTCCAATTCACGCAGCTTGTCGAGTATCTGACCAACGGACCAATCAATCTCCTCCACGATGTCGCCATAGAGCCCATTGTTGGATTTGCCTTCAAATGCCGGACTCGCAAATCGGGGCAAATGAACCATCGTGTGCGGCAGGTATAAGAAGAATGGCTCGTTTTTATGCGCTTCGATAAACTCCAGAGACTTTTCAGTGTATCGTTTCGTCAGATATCCTTGGTCGGGTTCTTCCTCGATCACCTCTTGTTCCTGGATGACGGGAAGCGGCGGGTAATTTCGGCGGGTGTTTCCTACTCCCATGTCGTTGGAGTAGGGGATTCCGAAATAGGTATCGAAGCCATGGTTTCTAGGGAGCCATTGTTTCTGATCACCGAGGTGCCACTTACCAATGATCGCAGTTGCATACCCTTGTTCTTTCAGCATTTCGGCTATGGTTATTTCGCTCGGATTCAGGCCTTTCGGGTCACCCGGAAACAGTACCAGATTGTTCCCCGAGCCGGGCAAGGCGTTGTGCTCCATATCCACTCGCTGCGGATAACAACCGGTCAGCAAAGCTGCGCGGGACGGCGTGCAGACCGAGGCGGCCACGTAAAAGTTGGTTAGCTTCATTCCCTCCGCCGCCATACGATCCAAATTGGGCGTGCGGTTTAGGGTGGAACCAAACGGTCCGATGTCGGCATATCCAAGGTCGTCTATAAAGATGATAACGAAGTTTAGGGGCCGGTCTGTTTTTTGGGCACAGCCGCCTATGAAAGCGACTAGAGAAACTAGAATAATTGAGGTTACTAGACTTAAGGTAGGGGTTTTTATCTTCATTTGGAGAATGCGAACAGAGGCATTGATCAACTTAAGTATCCGCCTGGTCTTGATTCAATCCAAATCATCAATTTCCAGTGCTCAAAAACCTGTTATTGGCAGTTCCCTGGTCATTGTTACAACCTTTTTGTCGTTAAACTTCCATTCATGACCCCAAACTGCTGGAGGAAACTTGTATTCAGGTTCGTTGCCCAGTTCCTGCATTGTTCGAATTTGTTTCGCCCGTCGAAAAGTTATACTTTCACGAAGACCTTCTCATTATTAAACAATAAAACCAGTGATGGGTGTGCACCATTGATGGCTAGCAAGTAGCGTATATTCTTTTTAAAGCGGTCTGAGCTTGCGGCCAGGAAGCTTGAATCCAGCAGTGGTTACGTAGCCAACGAATGAACCTCAGAGTTCTTTGGGTGGCTCGGGGAACGATTTGTTGGGCAAGGGGTAATTGTTTTCCACTCTCTTTTACCCTTTGGATTAATTCTTTGTGGCGGTTCTTGCGCCGGGTGATTTCCCGCTTATCGCACAGGTCACTATTCTCGGACAGTTCTTCTTCCAGACTGACCATGAGGTTGTGCAGCAAGCAGGTAAAGTTGGCTTGGGTGTTGCGTGCAACCGTGGTGCTTGCCCAGGCTTTTTTCTCGACCAGTTTAGTTTTCAACTCGTCGAAGACTTTCTCGATGTTCCAGCGCATTTTATACAACTGGGCCAGCAGGCCGGGCTCCACATCCATGACATTGGTTATGAAATAGAACACTTTGCCGCTATCCGGGCATTGGTATTTTATCCGCCGTATCAACGCTCCGTTACCCGAACCTACTAATTCATCGGCCAGAACTCCCGCATTGATAGAGGCATTGAGATCAAACTCCGTGAACCCCATGGTTGTGAGTTTCATGTTTTCCTTTTCAAGACTGAGGAAGTAAATAGCGCTCCCTTTTTTCCATTTGAACCATTGGTGCAAATCAATCCCCGCCTTATCCCACACGTAGAGTACTTTCCTGCCTTTAGGCGCGCCCTGACGCAGTTGCTTGATACTCATGCGTTTTAGCAAATGCATGTCGTGTTCCTTTTTGCGTCCCGGCTCCTCCACCATGCTGTCCAGATGGGTGAGCCTATTGGTCCGCAGATTAAGCGTATAAAAATGACCCACCGCATACTTCTTGTCCCCTATCTTTTTATCGTGAGTTGCCGCAGCCCGGTAGTGCCCGTCTCCCGCGTAGATGTCATACTTCCGCAGGCTGGCAAAACCGGCCAGGGGATCTGCCTTGGGACTCTTGCAGCTTTGGGCAAAAGCTTCATTGAGTTGCTGGCAAAAATCCAGTCGGCGAACACTGCGAAGCGTCTTAAAAAAACTACTACCAGGAATGATCATCTGAAACTGATCAGACAACTGCTGAAGGAATCCACGAGAACTGGATTCGCTGGATAAGACCCGGAGCAATCCGGTTGTAATCCATTTTTCATCCTCAAGAACCGGGCAGTTCCTGGTTTTGTTGCTACGAAGTATGAGTGGCTTGAGCGGCGCTATTAACTTATCTAACAGAGTGGAGGTTTCTTGCATCTTGGGCATAAAAATTTTTCGCACCCACCCAGACAAAAACAAGCCTTAAATGCATTTAATCGTGTATAATTACCTGTTGCACAGCCAGTTACAAAGTTTTTCATCCACAGGAAACCCGACTTCTCCAGGACGCTCGCAGAAGCGTCAATGAGCCAGCATTCGCGATAATTTCAGAGCAAAGGTGGACACCCATCACCCTGCCCAACGGGGACACGCTGTTTGCTCTATGGACCGACGGCATCGCAGTTGACGACGACCCGGGGGTCAACAGCACCCTTACCTTTCCCGGGCTGTCTGCCTCAGAAGTGACAGGCATTGACGTGCTCGATGGTTTCGAGCAGGAAATGGTTTTTGAAACCGAGAACGGCGACCTGATCATTCGCGACCTGCTGGTCAAGGACTACCCGATCTTCGTCCGTCTCGCGGACTAAGGACTGCCAGCGAACCCGCAGATGGTTGCGAAGGCTATCCGGGTGGTTCGCCCAGGATGTTAAAGCTTCTGTTTTCCTTTCTTGGCTTCGTTCAAGTTGATAAACCTTAAACAATTCTTCGTTTGGGTCTATGTTTCGTAAGCGTAACCTTCTTTTAGAAATTTGCTGATG
>JAPUIL010000009.1 GCA_027297085.1 Verrucomicrobiota bacterium
TCAGATGGGGCTGATTCCTCAGGATTTTCTCCGAACGGAGACACTCTGGGCAACGATCTCCCGGTAAAACAGTTGACTGTGGAGGAAGTGAAAGAGCGCCTGGCAAACAAACAAAGCTGAATCGGGCCCGGATCACTTATAGATGAGGAACGGTTTTCGTCGTTCGTTGAATTCCCGTTTCTCATTCCGCCAGCCTGACACGATGGACTGCCAGGACTGGCCACTCCGGAGTTGTTCGATGGCTTCCGGATGCCTCAACAAGCGGTTGAATTTCTCGATATCAAACTCTGGCGCGTAGAGCCGGGTCAATGTATGGGCTATGCCGATGCCCAGATCGACGACCTGGCAAATCTCCCGATCGGTCAGGATGATATTCACTCCGCGGCAGGTTTGTCCTTTGAACTTACTGGACGCGGGAGTGAATTGAACGGGAACAAATTGGACGCCCGGAAAATTCAGGCGGTTCAATTCCTCTGCCAATTCCAAGTGATCAATGTAAGGCGCGCCAATGATTTCGAACGGTGTATCGGTGCCCCGGCCGACAGATAACTCGGTGGTCTCCAGCAATCCAATTCCCGGATACAGAATGGCTTGCGTGAGATTCCTCATATTGGGCGAAGGGTTCATCCAGGGGAGTCGGGTTTCGTCAAACAGCATTTCCCGCCGCCATCCTTCAATGGGAATGACAGTTAGATCCACATCCAGTCTCCTTTCCTCATTGATCATCTGCGCCAGTTCTCCCACGGTCATGCCGTGGCGAATGGGAATGTCGTGGTAAGCGATGAAGTTGGACTCACCCCGGCGGAGGGGACCGTCCACGGTGGTTCCATTGATCGGGTTCACCCGGTCGAGGACAAAGAATTGTTTCCCATTTTCCGCGGCGGCCTCCATGGCGAGTCCCATGGTGGAGATATAGGTGTAAAAACGGCAGCCAATGTCCTGGATATCGAAAACCAGGGCGTCGAGCGCCTCCAATTGCTCGGGATCCGGTTTTCGTGTTTGGCCGTAAAGGCTGTGAATCTTCAGGCCGGTGTGGTTGTCCATGCTGTCCCCGACCTTATCATCCAATTCCCCGCGGATACCATGCTCGGGACTGAATAGAGCCACGAGCTCGGTTTGATCGGTTTCAAACAAAAGATCGATAGTGGAAACGCCTTTCCGGTTTCGACCGGTGTGATTGGTGATCAACCCAACCTTTAAACCTTCGAGTGGTGCAAAGTTTTGTTTTTCCAGGGCATCGATTCCGTTTCTCACTTTGGTCAAGGCGCCGGGAACCGATTTAAAATCGAAATCCCGGATGGCTTCGGCGGCCAAGGTACCCAATTGGTATCGAAGTTCGAGCACATCGCCGTTCCCATCCGGATGCACCCGGTTGCTCATAAAGATAACAAACGTATTGGAGTAGGGATCAATCCATAAGCTCGATCCGATAAATCCGGTATGGCCGAAGCCACCGAGCGGGAAAACACTTCCCCGCTGTTTGGAATAACTGGTGTCCATGTCCCAGCCCAGCCCCCGCCAGGAGTCCACTCGGGCGGGCGATTGTACCGAGGTCATCAGCTCAACCGTTTCCGGCTTGAATATGCGAACACCGTTCAACTCCCCTTTGTTCAGGATCATCCGGGCAAACTTGGCCAGGTCGGATGCGGTGGTGAACATGCCTGCGTGTCCGTGCACTCCGCCTGTCTTCCGGCAGATGGGATTGTTAGCGATACCTCTCAGCATTTCTCCATTTACCCATTTGGTCGGTGCAATGCGGTCTTTCAGTTTTTGGGACGGCAGGTAGCCCGTGTCGGTCATTCCGAGCGGCTCAAATATTTCTTCGCGGGTAAAATCTTCAAGTTTTCGACCGGTGACCTGTTGGACGATTTCGCCCAGGAGAATATAGTTAACGTCGCTGTAAATAAAATGAGTTCCCGGTTTGGTTTGTGGCTTCTCTGCCTTCGCCAGCGCAATAGCAGTTTCGTAGCCTTCCCATTGTTTGGATACCCCATCAACTTCAATGGTGTGGCTGATGCCTGGACGAAGTCCGGAAGTATGGGTCATCAGGTGCCGGATGGTAATTGCTTCCTTTCCACCTTCCTTGAAATCTTCAAGGTACCGATGCGCCGGGGCATCGAGTAGAATTTTTTCACGCTCGATCAACAACATGATCGCGGACGTGGTGGCGACTACCTTGGTCAGGGAAGCGGCATCGTAAATGACATTGATGTTGGCCGGAACAATTTCCGGCTCCACAGACATGTTGCCGTATGCTTTTGCATAAACCTGTCTGTTATGTTCGAGCCAGAAGACTCCGCCGGGTGTTTTATCCTGCTCAATGGCTTTCTCAATGCTGGCGTCGATTTCCGCCAGTTTTCCGGGATGATAGACTTCCGGTGGCGGACGTTTGCAGGACGTGAACACCACCAACAGGCAGGGGAGGAGGAAAAGAAGCAGGGTCATTCCTTGTTTCGAGCCTAAGGCGGCACTCAACGGCATCGTGCGGCAATAGGACAATTTTAGCATGCAAGAATCGTACTTATTGAGGACCTTTACGTAAACTTTTTTCAGCCGTTCACATTTGACTTCTTTTGTCTGGCCTTGAGGGCGGCTAGGTTACTTGTCAAGAGTCAAGACATGACCTCGAACCGTTGCCTAAAGGCCGTAACCTTCAGTTTCAATCTCAACGACCCGGCCATTGACCAGTTTGATGATTCTAAAAAGCCTGTTTTTACCGGAATTATAGTACCACCAGGATACGTCCGCACTGCGGTAGTGGAGGGGATGCCTGTGGGGACCGTAAATCCGCACAAAACTGATTTCGGGCTTGGACTCGGTCAGGGAAGGTTCTCCAAACCTATTAAGGACCTCATACGAGGTGTCCCCGACCTTCAGGGCGGACCAATCCGGATTGATGATTGAACCTTTGCGCTTATCATCAAAACCATAACCCACACTTACGATGGCTACCAAGCGTTCATCTTCAAAGCGGAGCAACTTCATCAGTCGATATTTTCCCCGATTAAACAACCATTCTTCCACAGCCACAGATCCTAAAGGATCAAAGTTCCCACTGAAGCCGGTGACCAGACTAGTATTTGAGAAAGCATTTACCTGGTATGCAGGCTGATCCATGTATCCCCGGTCTCCGATGATATAGCTGGCTTTCCAATCCGGTTGTCCCGCGATCAGAAAAACCTTCCCTTTGCTCATTCCGGTGTCGACAACGCGGTTTTTAAATCGGATTGAGTCGCCGTAAAGCATAGTTGTCGAGAAGGGTACTAAGCAAACCACTGCAATTGCAGCGAGTCTCAGAATATAAATCTTGGATTTGAAGGTTAACATAGAGGTGAGCGTCGCTTTGAGGTGAAATATTTCAGATCGTTAAACAAAAACTGTCAGAAAAAGTTACACGACGCAACTAGGATGGAGAATGGAAAGGGTTCGGGTTTCACGCTGATGTTAGGATGTTACGTTTGCCCCCTGCTTAAGAACGCTTTTACCAACTTAGTCTCACGAGTGAGAGGCTGGGGCGGGGTAGAGTAAGGTCGATTTCGACGTCTCCCGATACTCCCTTGATCCAGCGTGGGGAATCTACGGTTTGCAACTGGCCAATGCGCTGCAACTCGGCGATTTGCTCGTCTGAAGGACTTTGAGGAGATCCCATGGCCTGCCAGGCAAGGTAAGTGTTTCGGTTCGGATCGTCGTCGATGATGAAATGTTCAATCAGCACTTTTGAAGCTGTCTTTGGGAGATTATTTATTGAGAGTTGAGTTTTTGACGGTTCCACTTCCGTCAGGAGATCGTGATAATTCCAAACCATGATGGTAATGGATTTTCCATTACGTGCGGCCAATGCGTCGATATCCGCTTCACCTGAAAAGCCGGATTCCAGGACTGCATCAAGAGCGATACTATGGTTGCTAGTGGTATCGAGCAGGTGTCCCGACATCATGCCGGCCATGCGGAAATAATTGAACACGGGTTTGTCCACGTTGTGAGTGGAGAAGGCCCGGTAACCGGCGAACCAGGGTTTCTCCGGAAAGGTGAAGGCCCAACTGACGATACCTTCCAAATTTACGCCATGACGTTTTGCTGACTGCCGAAACTTGTTGTTTAAGGCAGCCATGTAAGCGGGATAGATGGCGTAGTGACGGTATCCGTTTTGTGGACGTTCAGCCACAGAATACGCGGCG
The DNA here is from genome assembly GCA_027297085.1 of Verrucomicrobiota bacterium. Lineage (GTDB taxonomy): Bacteria > Verrucomicrobiota > Verrucomicrobiia > Opitutales > UBA2995 > UBA2995. Next base: position 4,179 of record JAPUIL010000009.1, read on the forward strand.
GTACCTTCGGGATCGGATTCGCCCAAAACTATCGGGAGGTGTTTATATTCCGGGAAATCGGCAATTATCTGGAAGCCGATATCTACACCTGCAACTTGGCGGAGGCTTCCCATTTGGATGAGATTGTCTTCATTAACCGCTACGTTTCCTTTGGTATGGAACGCAATAAAATCTAACGGAGTACCTGTTTTGCCTGTGGAGTGATTGGTTCCACTTCGACAGTGCTCCAGGAAATTGCGTAGAAAAACGACTGAATGTTCTCTGGTAAGACTTTGCACATCGGGACCGCCTACTACGGCATCGGGTAGCGAGCGCCTAACTGCCTCGATTGTGTAGTCATACAATTTATTGTACTCTTCCTGTGTGCCTCTGAAAAAGCCTGCTCCGGCCGGTTCGTTCCAGGGTTCGTAGATCCAGCTCAAGGTTTCCTTTTCTCCGTACTTATCTACCCAGTGCTTGACCATGGTTTCAACGAGCTTGGCCCACTTGTCGTAATCGTTGGGAGGGAAAGCCCACCCTTCGGTGCGGCGGTTCGGCCAGTCGCGTTCGTAGGGCACATCAGTTCCGGTGGTGAGTGCTTCCGGCATGAAACCAAACTGGACCATCGGTTTGAAGTTGAATTCCTGATAGGTATCAAAAATCCGGTCGATGACTTCGAAATTGTAAACGGGGTTTCCGTTTTTATCTTCCGTGTAGACGTTTGTAGCGCTCCACTTGAGGCTGGGTTCCTCAGTTCCGCTGTTGAGCATATTGTGGGCACGAATGTACATGGGCACCTGGCTCGCATAATCGAGCTCGCCCAGCAGCCTGCGACCATCCGGGTACCAAGCGTAATTAATTTCATCGTGTCCAACCCAGGCCCAGTCCGTGGGTACTTCGCCCGCGTTGGACGATGCATCAATCTTTATGACCGCATCCGGCGTGTGATGGTTGGCGTGTATCGGTAAACTGACCAGGCAAACAATCAACAATACTATATGGGTGGGGTAGAGTGAGGTCATGTAAATTTGGTTCTATTCAGAATTCGAATGTATTCTTTGTTTTGGTCGAATCAAGGATAACTCTTGGTCGATAATATGAGCAAGCTTCATAATTGTGGGTTGATCGAAAAAATCTCGTACTCGAATCCTGACCTTGGTGATTATCTCTAGCCGATTTATTACCTGCATTGCTGAGAGCGAGTGTCCTCCCAGTTCAAAAAAGCCTTGGTCGGGATTAATACATGGGCTCTTAAGGACATCGGCCCATACGTTCGCAACTATTTCTTCCGTTTGAGAAAGCTGCCTAAATTCTTTCCTCTTCATTTTCAGGAAATTTGCATCGGGAGTTTGGTGTAACTTTTCTTTGAGGATTGAATTTTCGTATGCTTCTATCGGAACCTTGTTTGAATGACAGAACCATTTGGATGAGATCGGCTGGCCTGTCTCGGGATTCAAAAGGGAGAGCTCAGAAATCGCACTGTCGGGGTTTGAAATCGCCACTTCTAGATAGTGGTGGTAAGCGTCAGCCAACTGCTGCACAGTTTCCTCCTCGAAAAGTGCGGAGTTATACTCCCAAAGTATGGAAATACTATCTGGATCCATACCAGATCCCAAATCTGACAGGGCCTGTGAATGAGGCATGATAATGATATTCAAATCAAACTTAGCCGATCCGTTGGCCATGACTTCTTCGAGTCGAATGTCGAGGTCAAGTTCATCAATGGTGGGCAAAGAAGCATCGTGGATGTTGAACATTATTTGAAAAAGCGGATTCCTTGAAAGATCTGGCACTTCGCCTATATTGCGTACTACATGATCGAAGGGAATGTCCGAGTTATCCTGTGCATCGATCAACCAATCAGAAATCGAGTGCATCAATAGCTTGTATGTAGAATTTCCTGACACTGCCTGTTGCAATACCACGTTGTTTACGAACATTCCTATGAGCTGTTCTGATTCGCTTGATTTTCTGTTCGCAACACTGCAACCGATCGAAATCAGCGAAGTGCCAGTAGCCCTAAATAGTAGGCCATTAAAGGCCGCTAGAAAGGCCGCGTAGAGTGTAACGCCTTCTTTTTGTGATCCTCGCCTGATAATTTGGCAGAGTTCCAGTGGTAGCCGTGTTCTGAAGGAAGTACCTTTTAGAGGCAATTTTGCTGGTCTTGACCGATCATAGGGAATGGCGAGCGGTGGAAGGTTGGACTTCAAATGTGACTTCCAGAATTCAAGCTGCTGATTGGCCTCATTTCCGCCAAGCCACTCTTTTTCTGCCAGAGCAAATTCACCGAACTGAGTTACCGGTGCGGGAAGTGGATCGGATTGGTTGCCAACTGCCGAAGCATACAGGGTTAACAATTCTCCAATGAAGACCCGGAAGGACCAACCGTCGTGTATCAAGTGATGCTCGTGATGGAAGAGCATGTACTTGTATTCCTCTAGTTGATACAAAGTCCATCGGACTGGTAGATCACACTTGAGGTCAAACGGATTGGCAAGTTCCTGCAGCATTAACTTGCGTACATGAGTCTCGCGAGAGTCGACGGGTAAGTCAGTGACGGTTACCACGGGGAGACTCACCTGACTTGGTTCATGGATCACTTGAACAGGCATGCCATTTTGTTCCTCAAATGTGCTTCTGAACGCGGCGTGCCTTTGCCGCATTGTTGTCAAAGATTGACGGAGCACCTCTACATCCAACTGCCCGGATAGATGTACCACACTTTGGAAAGAATAGGCCAGGTTGCCCGGGTGAACCTGTTCAATAAACCACAATCTCTGCTGGGCGGAGGACATGGGATAAATCGACTGTTCCCTGGCCCCGCTAACAGGCACAGGAAAACGTGCCGATCTCTTTGAGGCATTTTTTACTGTTTCAGCTAAGCCCTTCGCAGTTGGAGTAGAATAAAATTCCCTCCAGGTGATGGGTACTCCGAATTGTTTTAGTATCCTGGTTATCACCTGTCCAGCGGTGAGTGAGTTACCCCCGGCTTCAAAGAAGTCTCTTGTAAGACCCAATGACGGCTTGTTTAGGAGCTTGGAAATCATCAATTGAATGGAATGTTCCAGGGTTCCCTCCATTGCATGTTCAACCTTATCATCTTCTATAGCGAATGCCGTATCAGCAATGGCTCGACGATCGATCTTGTTGTTGGGCGTCAATGGAAATGACTCGAAAAATGCGAACCTGGAAGGGATCATGTACTCCGGTATCGTCCTGGCCAGGAACTTGCGTAGATCAGCGATAGAGGGTTTCCGGGGTCCATTCAACTGACAACCTGCAACCAAGCTTCTCTGTGTGCCGTCCACGGCTGCCATAGCTACAGCTTGATGGAGGTCTGGGTGCACATTGAGTGCGTTTTCCACCTCCCCCAATTCGATACGGAATCCGCGTATTTTTACCTGATGATCCACACGGCCTTGGAACTCCATCAATCCATCGCTTCGTTTCTTGAAAAGATCACCTGAGCGGTATAAACGTTCCTTTGGATCAGTGATCTCTGAGTTGAAAAGAAACTGCTCATCCGTCTTGGTTGCTTCGTATCGGTAACCTCGGGCTAAGCCGTCTCCGCCGATCAATAGTTCGCCTATTTCACCCTCTGAAATCAACTGCCCGGAATCATTTACCAGGTAAAGTGTTGTGTTTTCGACCGCGCCGCCAATCAGGATGGGTTCTTCGCCCTGCTGAATGGCGCGCAGTGCTGACCACACCGTAGTTTCAGTGGGTCCGTAACCGACCCACAAGCTTCGCACCTTAGCCATGAGTTCTTTAGCCAGTGCACTCGGTACTTCTTCTCCGCCGGCAATAACTGAAAGACCTGGATTGCCATTCCAGCCGGCATGGAGTAATAGCTGCCACTGCGTTGGAGTGGCCTGCATCCAACTGGGACTTTTTTGCGAAATTAATTCCGCCAGTTCATTGCCATCCCTGGTAACCTCACTTGATGCCAGGATAATTTGCCCGCCACAGCTCAGCGGAAGAAAGAGTTCCGCAATGGACAGATCAAATGAGATACTGGTGGTGGCAAGCATCGAATCCGAAGGTTGGAAGTTTAAACTTCGTTGCATCGATCCCATCAAATTACAAACAGCTCGGTGTGGTATTTCGACACCTTTCGGCCGACCAGTTGAGCCTGAAGTATACATTATATAGGCTAAGTTCGGCGATTTCAACGAACTGGGAATTTCGAAATGCTTGTCATGATTTTCACCGGCGAGTACACTATCAATTTCCATGAACACATCGACTTTTTCACTTAAACCGCTCGGTGTGGTTGAATCGCCCACAAGCACCTTAACTTGCGAATCCATCAGCATAGTCTTTAATCGGTCTAAGGGGTAGTTGGGATCAAAAGGGATGTATGCGCCTCCCGCCTTTAGAATACCGTAGAGTGTGACGACCATTTCTATGGTTCGATCCATACAAACGGCAACTGCTTGATCTGGAACAATTCCATGGCCTGAAAGGGTTGATGCCAGGAAGTCTGAATATCTCTCCAGCTCCTCGTAGCTTAACGATTGCTCTCCAAAATTAATAGCAGTCGAATGCGGATGTCTCAATGCCTGTTCGTAGATTAGGTGGGGAAGGCACTGGTTGCGGGAATTTTTCATCTATGTGTATATTTGATGAAAAAGGAGCATCGCCACGCAATTGTTTTACAAAAAAAGAGAGAGCCGTAAACCAGCTCTCTCTTTAGAAGAAATGTTGAATAGATTAAATCACTCAACCCGAATTGGCAAGTAACCGGTACGGCCTCGATTGAAGATATAAAGTTTGTTAACCCCCGTCTTCAATTGGTCGCGTGCTTCACGGATGGTGGTTATCTCTGTATCGTTCACTTCCATGATGACCATGCCTTCACCCAGGTGCCGGGAGTAGGGCGAGTCGGCGCTTACGGATGTGATTAGGAGTCCGGCAATATTTAAAGGGATTCGGTACTTCTTGGCTTGATCCTCATCGATCTGAGAAACCTCAACTCCGTCCAATAGTTCGTTAGCCGACATGGAAAAGCGTCCGGAGACTTGCCCTACTTTTAACTTCAGTGTTTTCTTTTTCCCCTCCCGTACGACTACCAATTCGATGGGAGTTCCAGGAGGCGTATTCCCAATGCGGATACGAAATTCGTTACTGGACTCAACTGGTTTTCCATCTATGCCGACGACTACATCCCCTCGCTCCATTCCGCCTTGGTCAGCGGCGGAATCTTCTTCCACATCGTTGATGAGCACGCCTCTGGTTTCTTCAATTTCAAAAGCTTCGGCCAGGTCGGGAGTCAAGTCGGAAATGCTGACACCGAGAAAACCGCGGCGCACCTCTCCGGTTTCGACCAGTTGTTTTGCGATGTTGGTGGAAAGGTTGGACGGTATGGCGAAACCGATTCCAATATTTCCGCCACTCTGCGACAAGA
>JAPUIL010000090.1 GCA_027297085.1 Verrucomicrobiota bacterium
GCCAGAACGGGGGCTGCGCCGCGAAATCCTCCATGCATGCCAGTAACTGGTTTATCGGAACGAATAAATTCAACATTCGGATTGGAGGATCGAATCGTTATGTAGTTGTCCGCCGTTGGATCCTCGGTCTGGTAGCCGCCCTGATTGCTCATGAAGTGCCGGGTGACTATAATGGACGCTCCTGTTTTTAAGGGCTTGGATCCGACGGTCAGAGTTTGAGTAATGCTTTGGTAACTACCTGCTATAAATGATTGGGAGATATTGGTTTCGAGTTTACCCAGAAAGTCGGGTTGTTCTTCATGAAGGCGTAGCTCCTCGATGTAGAGATCAAGACCATTGGCATAAGTCTCAAAACTTTCCTCGGTCAGCCGCGGCCCGAGGAGGGACGCACAAGTTGAGGTGAGGTTGACTGCCAGCTGTCCTCCCTGAAGAGAAAAAGCATTGGCCCATTGCCAGAGGATTTGCGTTCGCGCCCTTAGCTCTTCAACGGTAGCTGGAGTAGTGGCGTTATCGTTTTTAAGTTGCTCGACCTGATTGCGAAGGTCCGACGGTAAGTAATCCGGAGAAGGGGCAATGGAAAAGCCATTCACCAAAGTGAACAGAAACGAAACGACGAAGAGAAGAGAAGTTGAAGCGCGCATAATTGTAATTTGGGGTTTTTCTTTCGAGAAAATCCAATAAACAAGTTACTCGGATCGCAATAGTAGATTTTGGAGGATTGGGAAAGATGCGGATTAGGGTTTTACCTGAAAATTATTTCTTGAAAATGTAGCCAATTTATTCGCGACCAGAATTGTCTTGGACGTTCGGGTCGCGAATAAATTGGCTCCTACAGTTTGATTCGAAACCCGACCTTGTAGATGCTCATCCCAGAGACACAGAAAAGTCGCGATTTTGAATATCGACAGGGCGTACTATTTTATAGAATATGGTGTTTTAGCTGTTGCAGGTGAAATTGGATCTGAACCTGCGAGAACCCATTGATTTGTCAGACCTTCCCTATATCACTCCTAAAACAATCATGAACACCAAAAAGCTACCCTGGATTAGCACCGTATCCATTTTTCTGTTTTTTACTTTTATCTGCCTGGGATTGTCAGCCGATATTGGTAAACGCGGGAACGAGCTACTAATCAATCCTTACGACTCTCAGTTGAATACGCTTGTCGACCGGCTCCAGGAGGCCGAGCTCGCTTCCGAGCGCGCCGGGGCTGCCGAGGCGTTGGGATTTCTTCGTGGTTACTCGGCTTCAACTGTTTTGATGGCGGCTTTGGAGGATGAAGATTCTGATGTAAGGAAAGAAGCTGCCTTGTCCCTGGCTTGGTGTGGGGATCATCGCTCAGTGGCGCCCTTGATCAATAGGTTGAACGATTCTAAATGGACGGTTCGCCAAACCGCTTGGGTTGCCTTGAACAATTTAACCGGGCAAAATTACCCCTTTGATGCTCTGGCCGATGAGGAGACGCGTGCGTCACAATTTGCTCGCTGGCAATCCTGGTGGAATCAAACCACTCCCTCCGATCGCGCTCATGCCTTGATCTCTGATCTTGATAATGCAGACCTTGAAGTTCAACTGACCTCGGCTCGAGCGCTGGGGGCTTCCGGTGGTGAAGGTGTGTCGGCCGCACTCCAGATGGTTTTTGAAAAGATTGAGGCACGATCGTATGAATTGCTCACCGATCTTGAGAAACATGTAGGGCAAGCTTGTCTGCGCAGTCTGGGGCGTCTTGGAGATTCGGTGGCGTTGCCCCTGTTAACCGGTTTATTGCATTCGTCTTCCTGGGCGCGGTATGCCGCAGACGCCCTGGGTGACTTTGGATCAGCGGAAGCGATTGAATCTTTGTTGACGGCCTATCCCAAATTTTCCCGGGTATTGGATAATCCTAAGCAACCACCACAGCTGGTGCCCAGGGACGACCGGTTTTCAGGGGACAATACTCAGGATCGTATGTTTGAAACACCGTACGCCATTGCGGTGGCCTTGTCTCGGCTGGATGTAAATGCCGCGGACCATGAAGCCGGGTTGCGCAGCATCGCCCCCTATCTGTTGGCTAACCTTCCCGCTGACTGGGATGGCGGTATGCTCTACCAGCAGGAATCTTTCGAAAACCTTACTGCATTTCTTCTTCAAAAGGCTGGCCTGCGACGACTGGCGGTAGAAACCGCTTTCCTGGCTGCAGAAGATTACGAGGAATGGTTTACCGAAAATCCGGATAGCATCACCTTTGACAACCCTTCGACCGAAACATTGATCGCGCGCTTGGCACGCCGTACGATCGGAGATGTTCCCTATGTAGCTTCCTGGTATCCCGCGCTCAGCCGGGAGAAGAGTGATGTGCCTTCTCTGGTGAATCTGATGGACCACCCCAATGGCTGGATGCGCATTAACGCCATCAAGGCGCTTATGTTTCTGGATGCCCGCGAGGCGGTCGAACCGATTGCTCAAAAACTGGCCGCGCTGCCAACGGAAGCTGACTATGGTTATTCCGGAGTCCTCGAACATGCCGAGTACAACGACCCCTCTCCGCGTTGGCGTGAAGCTGCCATCCGTGCACTTGGCCGATTGGATGCCCACCAGTATGCGGATCTACTGATCGGAATTATTGAAGATGATCGCAACGTGGTGGACATGATTTTTGCGGCGACTCAGGCCTTGATTGAATTGGATTCACCCAAGTCTATGAGTGCGCTGAAACGCGCCGAGCAGAACCATCCATTTCACAGCATTCGTTTGTTGGCGCGAGAGGCATTAGTGAAGCAGGCACCGGAAGCTCTGGATCAACCAGAACTGGCAGCCACGTTTGCAGCTCCGCAAAGCCAGGAGCAAATCCCAGTTATCACGGGTGAAGAGATTGAGAAGTTTGTATTTATTAAAGGTGACCTGCTTATGCGTTCCGACTTCAATGCGCAAAGCGGTCTGGATCCGTGGAGACAAACCTCCACCGTTAACAATCCTCAGCCCACGACGCGTGTGGGGCGTAATCTTTATATTTTGCAGAGGCATCCGGATGGACCCAAAGTCACCCCATTAACGCATTTCACCAGCGGTTATGTAGCCGACACTGAAGTGTCATGGGACGGTAAGACTATCCTATTCGCCTACCGGGAAAACAATGACAGCCGCAATTACAGTGATGTTTTGCGCAATCCAAATCCTGATCCTTCCGAGGTGGACGCAGATGGTGATCCCTGGTGGCACATTTGGGAGATAGGTGCTGATGGCAAAGGGCTCCGGCAACTTACCTTCGGGCCCTATCACGATGCCCAACCCGCCTTTATGCCGGACGATCGTATTGTATTTACAAGTACGCGAGTCGGCGTCCGCGATGAGTATCACGGTTTTCCCGCAACGGCGCTGGCAGTTTTAAATAGAGATCGTAGTGATGTGGACGTGATCGGTTTTAACTTCGGCGGGGACCGTGATCCGGCGATGATGCCGGATGGTCGTATCGTTTTTTCTCGATTGGATGTATTTTATTCACGCTTGAAATCCGAGGGTACCGTGCAAGCGGT
>JAPUIL010000091.1 GCA_027297085.1 Verrucomicrobiota bacterium
ACAGGGAGTCCGAAATTAACGATTGCCCATACCCTTTCAAATCGACCCCAACCCCGTCATCAAGAAATGCTGGGCCTCTGTTTAGAAGTTGCACCGCTCGCGGTGAACATAGAGCCGGGTGAAACATTTCATACACTCCGACTCAAAGTCATGAAACGAATTCTGGAAGGTATGCGCCATATGCAGCACATTCCATGGAATCATTCAGACCAGCCTGTTTATGATGTGATGTTCAATTATTTAAACCCACATTTTGGAAAATTTCACGGAATGGACGTCGAGGCCGAATGGCTCTATCCAGGACACCAGGAGACTAGCTTAACCCTGCAAGTCCAAGAGTTTCGCGAAGATGATATACTTAGGATCGCTTTTGATTTTCGCTGTGATGCCGTTCCAGCGGCGGAGCGAGAACCCTTGATCTCCCAATTTTTTGAGGTTCTGGATAACTTACTGAAAGATTCCGGCCGTAATCTAATTTTATAATTTTTAAGCCTTTCCAACACTAGAGCTGTTTAATCAAAAATGGACGCAAATAGTTAAGACATAATCAGTATTTTGATATCATGGGTAGGGCTTGTTCGCCGTACCGAGGAGTGTAGCGACGACATCACCCACGAGCCGTCTTTATCCCTGCGGTTTTGGCAAAACCGCACTTCCTTCAAATAGCGACTAAATAAAATTAAACTGCTCTAGGTTCGATCGGCTCGTGAGATCTGCATGTGGATCGAGCAAGCTATAAAAAAGAGGCCCGAAATTATTATCCCGAGCCTCTTTGCTAAAAATCTAAATCCTTAATACTCTCCATCCCAAGGCGGAAGGATCAGTCGATAGCCTTCAGGGATCCTCTGAAAGTATAGGTCGCCTGCTTCGAAGTATTCAACTTCCTTATACCAGACGCTGGTTGCATGAGTTGGCAAAGAACTGGCAACCACACCAACGGGCAGATCCGCCCATACCAAACCGTTTCGTGTGATTTGGAAAAGCTCACCTTCATCAATGAGATATTCTTCTCCATCCACCCATATGGTTGGGTAGGCATCGTATTTGGAACTGACTGTGCGGGTAGAGTATGTTTCCTGTCTTGGAGCACCCACATAAGGATCGGAGACCATAACGTAACCACTGTTATAAGGCCGGTAATAACGACTGCCATAGTTATAATAGGTCAATCCGCCAACGACGAAACTGGTGTATCCTCTCGGTAGGCTACTGTAGTACCCGCCCCAGGAATCACTGCCGATGCTGATGCTGAAACTCGACCTTGGATAATAGTTCCGGGAGGAATATCGCGAATAGTAGGAAGGCGTGTAATGTGAATAGTAGGAGGGTGAATGGTGAGAATAGTGGGACCGTGAATAGTAGGAGGGTGTATGGTGCGAATAACTCGACCGTGAGTTATACGAGCTATGGGATCGAGAATACCCGCTATTGTGATGTCCTCTCACAGAGACATGCGATCCGCCGTGATGGTTACCCGATGAATAGCTGACACTTACCCGGGAATGTCCATTCGATCCGGACACTACAGCGGGAATGAGAGCTAGGGGTGTTACCAACGTTACGGTCAACAAAAGAGATTTTAAGGTGAATGTCTTCATTGTTTCCTGAGGTTAATTGGGTTTTTTGCAAACCAGCTGTTAATTACCCCTAAGCGGGAAAAGTTTCAGGAAATGTGATAAAACCACGCAAACTACTCAAACTCAACGTTTTTGATGGGCTTTTCCAACAAACCCTCCTAGCATATCATCATGAATGCCTTTGCTCGTTGGGAATTGCAGCTTGGAGTAATATTTTCCCTCTTAGCTCTTTGTTTTTCCGGTGTTTTTGCGGCAGAGCCCAATACACCAGACTGGAAGGAATTGCGTATGGATATGGTGAAAAAACAAATTCAGCGCCGGGGCATCAAGGACCCTGCCGTCCTGGAAGCCATGCGTGTAGTAAAAAGACATGAACTCGTGCCCGCTCCCTACCGGAAAAATGCCTACGAGGATCACCCATTGCCCATAGGGGAAAATCAGACGATCTCCCAACCGTATATCGTAGGACTCATGTCGGAACTACTGCAGGCCGACCCCGGCGACAAAATACTGGAGATCGGAACCGGCTCAGGTTATCAGGCGGCAGTGTTGGCAGAAATGGGATTGCACGTATTCTCCATTGAGATCATCGAATCCCTGGCAAAAAGGGCCGAGAAAGACCTGGCTAGAATCGGTTATCCGGATGTAAGCGTTAAATGGGGGGATGGTTATCAGGGTTGGCCTGAGGAGGCTCCCTTTGATGGGATCATTATAACCGCCGCCCCCCCACAATTGCCAAAACCGCTGATCGAGCAATTAAAGGTTGGGGGTCGGATTGTAGTTCCGGTAGGCAGGGGAAACCAGGAATTGAATGTCTATACAAAAAAGAAGAACGGAAAGGTATCTAAAAAAAGAATCATTCCGGTCCGTTTCGTTCCTATGACCGGAAGAGCTCAAGAAGATCCTTAAAATATTTTCGCCAAAATTGACTGGTGAGATCTCTAGAAAATGTGACACAGAAAGTAGAGACGGTTAGATAGGAAAAGTGAAGGAAGGTGTCAGTGTTCAGGTGTCAGATTGAAATCGTTATCTTGATCAACAACTCATCCCTCTTCCTCAGGCTAAGCTGAAAGCTTCGATTCGGCGCCCCCAGCGAGGTAGCCCTTCCTAATTTTCCTCTTTCTCCCACTTTTGGACACTTCCAGCCGCGCCGTGCAGAAGCCTCGCACAAAGGCAGGATCTGGCTTCCAACTTGATCCTTGTGGTGAACTGGATGCTGACAATATTATCATCAAGTTCAATACGGGAGAATATTACAAAGAGGATTCTGTCATGCGTCATTCATTTTTCAAATTCCAACTAGTCTCGATCTTGTTCACTGCATTTCTACTCGCAGGATGCGGCGGTGGAGAAGGAGGTCCTTCCTCAAGTTCCACTACGAAAGACACTGGAGACAGCTACCTTGAACCCAGCTTGCGCGCCCAGGTTCAACAATTGAAGTCCGATGTAAAAAGTACTCCAACCAATCCATCCAATGTTCAGAAACGTGCCAAGGTTCTCCTCGACTGGGGCAATGCGTTTTCCCTGGCTAAAGGTCCCATTCCGGATGAGCTCACATTGACCACTGCTGTAGGTATATACTCGAATGAGGCGGCTCAACGCGGTCGTATGGTTTACCGCTACATGGATAGCAACATCCATGAGCTCAGTCTTCGCGAAGCAGATCCTAATGCAATCGGTTCTCTGAGGTCTTCAACATCAGGACCATTTCCAGCCGATGGCTATGCCACTTTCGAGATGACCTATACGGTCGGCTCACAAGGGATGCACGAGGGCGGCGGTATCCTGGTTGCCAAACACGCATTGAGCAATTATCGACAGTCTCAATCTGAAAATCCTGCGGCAGATAACTATGTCACTATAAAGTCCTCTAATTCTCAGGCTCGTTTCACCAAGGATACTCACCCGGTAGTTGGTATGTATGGAGGTTTCCGCTCATTGGATCCGGCTCCGGTGTTCCGATTGGAGGGTACCGATTTACAAGCGGGTGAAACCGTAACGGTTACCTATGGTGATACTTCAGGTGGAAGCCCCGGCTATCGCATGCAAAATTACTCGAATAACCGCGCGGCGTTCCCACTTTTCGTCGATCTGGATGGTAGCGATCGATTTCTGACCCTTCCGATTCAAGCTATAAGAGTTAGCGGCACAGATGTTGCAGGCGTTCATGGATTTGTCCCATCTATAGTAACTCCCGGTGAGCAGTTCACAATGTCAGTTCGGTTTCAAGACCGCTTTGCTAATCTCGCCCAACCACCCTTTCCGGATTTTGAGATTCTACTAAACGGTGAGCTCTTTCGAACTGTAAATAACGTTTCCGAAGGCATCGTTCTTTTCAACGACCTGGAATTTACCAAACCTGGAATTTACCGATTCAGTTTCCGCGCGGGTGACATTGAAGGAATAGCGAATCCTATACTGGTCCAAAACAACCCGACAAACCGTATTTACTGGGGAGACACACACGGCCATTCGGGTATGGCCGAGGGAGCGGGCACAGCCGATGGTTATATGCGCTTTGCCAGAGACGAAGCACGGCTCGATTACGTAACCCATTCGGAACACGACATCTGGTTGGACGACCGGGAATGGGAGACCTTGAAAGAAAATATCGTAAAGTACTTCGAGCCCGGAGTTTTCATCCCCTTCTTAGGTTACGAATGGTCTCAGAGCAATGTCTACGGAGGTCACCATAACGTTCTATTTCGTACACCGGAAGATCGAGTCCGGATTCCAAGACAAACGTATCCAACCCTTTCCCAACTGTACAATGGATTGCGCAACAACCACGATACGGAAGATGTGGTCATCATCCCGCACGCGCATCAAAATGGTGAATACAGGCAAAGCGATCCGGAAATGGAACACCTGGTTGAAATCATGTCGGGACACGGTACTTTCGAATGGTTTGGACGCATGTATTTACGACATGGCCATCAGGTGGGTTTCATTGCCGCGTCGGATGATCATTTGGGGCATCCAGGATACTCGGCTCCGCGTTCCTCAGGGATTGCTCAACGTGGGGGACTGGGTGCGCTTATGGCCCCCGAAAAATCTCGGGATGCTCTGTTCGACGCCATGAAATCACTTTACACCTACGCCACTACCGGTGATCGGATAATTCTGAACACCGAGGTCAACGGCGCCAGAATGGGCAGTCGAACAGACTATTCGGAAAAAAGAATTATCAAGGGCCGGGTTATCGGCACTGCACCTATCGACACCATCAGCGTGATCAAGAACGAAAAGGAAATTTGGACGAAGAATTACCTCACTCCTGTGACCGAAGTGGATGGTCCCCAAAATTTGCAGCTAACTTTCTACTCTGATTCCGATCCCTATCATCCAAGGGATAATCCGCGAGGTTGGCGCAACTGGAATGGATCGCTTGAAGTCAAAGGTGGAAAGCTTCTAGAAGCTTCTCCCACCGATCACGTAAATCCCAATTACCAGTCCTTCAAGATCGATGAGAACAATGCCAACTTGGTTCATTTCCGAAGCCTAACCCGTGGTGATGCGTCTTCAATCAACCTGGTGGTTGATGACGTTGATCAAGACACAATGGTTTCGGTAAGCCTGAATGCAGCGAATGAGACCGGTGGAGCCCCACAGGTGTTTAGACGGCATGGGCGAACACCTGCCTGGAACATAAACTTCGCATTAGACCATTTGAACGACCATCATCTCGAAGAGACTCAGGAATTCCAGGCCTGGACAGACAGCGTAACTTTGAGACGGATAACTGACCAGGGTGTCATGGAGGCAGAGTTTGAGATTACCGACAACGAATCACCGCGCCAAGGAGACTACTATTTTGTCAGAGTAAAACAGGCGAATGATGCCTATGCCTGGTCCAGTCCAACCTGGGTTGGCGGTTTCGGTCCGAAATGAATGCAAGAAACAACCCTCAAGCAAAGGAAATGAATAACCACTACCTCAGCGGGGTGTAATTTTTTATGCAGGGAAACGTGACAAGTATTCATGGTCTTTTTCCACCTCATAACTATCGAAGAAGTAGGGCAAGAGCGCGTGCCAGGTCGTAGCTTTGGCAGAGACTGGTCCTCGCTCTGCCGCCATTAATTGCCAGAAATACACGGCGCAGCAGGACGCCGCTGCCATACCCGACACAGGCACCTTGTCCCACGAATTTGGAACTTCTACTGTGGGAGGTAGCTTGCTGCCG
>JAPUIL010000092.1 GCA_027297085.1 Verrucomicrobiota bacterium
ACTTCCGCCGATGAATAAAACACCTGAGGCGGTGGCAATGGGACCTCCAAAACTTTCTCTTCCGGTGGGGTCCTTTCCTTCTGCCAGTAATTCCGGGTACTCACCAAATGTTTTACTCCAAAGATACTCGCCTGTATTCAGGTCGATGGCATTTAATGTCCCCCAGGGCGGTTTGATAGCCGGGTAGCCTTTGGCGTCATACCAAATATTGTTCCCGGTGTGAATAAAACGGACCTTCAGTTCCTCCTGGTCTTGGTCGGAATCTTCGATTTGGACCGAATGCTCCGGCGACTCCATGTAGCGCAATAAATGGAAAACGTCCTTTCTTGTCAGGTGTCGAAACGGCGGCATTGTGGTGCCTCCATTTACGATGGTGTTCCTAATATCATCTGAACTTTTGCGTTCAAAAATTCCCTCTAAGGTCGGTACTACTTGGCCGAAGGCGGTTCCGCCTTTAAAATCAGGTCCGTGGCAAGCCATGCAATTTATTTTGTAAGTTGTTTCACCAATCGATCCACCTTGTGATACGTCGATCATTGTGAGTAGGGCCGAACTCTGATTGGCGTTGAAATAAAGTATTCCGTTGGGATCAGTTGCTCCACCTCCCCACTCGGCACCTCCTACCATGCCTGGATGTACTATCGTATCTTGTTTTAGACTGGGTGGCTGATAGGGTACGTGTGGAAGCAAGGTACTGTATTTGGCCAGAATCTGCTGATGCGACTCGGGAGTGATGTCATTGATCTGATCGATCGTAAAATGCTCGCGCACATAGGGGGCTGGCTTGGTAGGTCGTGGTTGTGTGGGCCAGGCTTGTTCACCAGGCATTTCCGATCTTGGTATGGGGCGCTCTTCGATGGGAAAAAGCGGTTCGCCCGTCTCCCGGTTAAAAACGAAAACAAAGCCCTGTTTTGTCAGCTGCGCGACTGCAGGTATTTCTTTTCCGTCGCGACGTATGGTCAAAAGATTGGGAGGAGACGGCAGGTCCAAATCGAGCAGATCGTGATGAAGAATTTGGTAATGCCAGACGCGTTTTCCCGTGCGGGCGTCGAGGCAGAGTAGGGTATTTGCAAACAAATTTTGGCCCAATCGATCTCCCCCATAATAGTCAAAAGTTGCGGAACCTGTCGGGCAATAAACCAGGCCGCGTTCTTCGTCGAGTGTCAGTCCAGCCCAGGCGTTGGCTCCACCGATTGTTTTATAGACTTCTGAAGGCCAGGTTTCGTAACCATATTCGCCAGGATGAGGAATCGTATTAAAGCGCCAGACTTGTTCTCCGGTTCGCACGTCGAAGGCGCGAATATGACCGGGGGCCGCTGGAATGGATTCCGATACATTGCTGCCCATGATGATCAAATCCTGGAAAACCACGCCCGGGGTTTTGCTGCCGTAACTTAATAAATCAATATTCCTGCCCAGGCCTTTCTTGAGGTCTATATACCCCTTCCCGCCGAAGCTTTGAATGAGGCTCCCGTCCACAGGATCAACAGCCAGGAGGTAGTTGGCCACTACCAGAAAAATTTGAGAAGTTTGGCCATCCGTCCAATAAACAACTCCGCGACTAAGCCCTGAGGGACTCACCGGAATGACCAACGATTTGTTAAGCTCTTCGAAGGGATTGAGTCGCCACAATTTCTCTCCGGAAGCTCCATCGAGCGCCAACAAATCTGATTGAGCACTGGTTGCATAAACCACCCCATCGATAATCAAAGGATTACACTCCATGTTTGTCTGACCGCTCTCATCCGCACCCCCCGCATCAAAAGTCCAGGCAATCTTCAACTGGTTTACATTTTCAGGGGTTATTTGGTCCAAACTGGAGTACTGACTGGAGGACTTGTCTCCCAGGTAAATGGGCCAATCGTGGTTTTGCTTTTTTCCTTTGCAGGCGGTCAGATAACAGACTGCCAGAAGTGCAGGAATGGTCAGGATTTTTGTAAGGGGATTCAAAACTGCGACAGTTGCTTGGGGTTGATAAATATTTAAGATCAGCGTTTTAACGATATTCGCCTTGGGAGATTACATCAAACCTTTGATCCAGATGTCTGTCAAAGTCAAGAAACTGGATTGGTGCAAGCTTGGAGGAGAATTGCAATTAGTTAAGGAAGTGTTGGATATTATTCTCTTGTTGTAGGAGCAGCTTTATGCCGCGATTTATCTTGAGATTTAAACAACGGGATCGCGGCATAAAGCCGCTTACAGTTAAAATATTTACTTTACTTGGCCCTGTTCATATTGAACGGCGTTGACTCACATTTGTTAAGCAAGAAGCTGTCTGAAAGTTCTTCGCCTTAATCTCGTTTCACAAAAAGTATGCGTTACTCCCTAAAGTTTTTTCTAATTTCCGTCCTTACTGACCTGACAGCACTCAGCAGTTTCGCCGCTCACCATACCTTGGACGATCTGGTAGCTCCCGGTGCGGAGGTCGAGGTCATAGCCGAAAGTTTTGTGTTTACCGAAGGTCCGGTTTGGGACGGGAAGGGAAACCTTTTGTTTTCAGATGTCCGGGTAAATAAGATCATGCGTTTGGGAGCGGACGGAAAAGTTTCTCTCTTTATCGACGATATTGGTACGAACGGGCTGTATTTTGATAATGATGGCTTTCTTATCGTATGTGGAAATTTAAGAGACCGTGTCCTGTATCGGATTCTTGGTGACGGCAGTCGAGAGATCCTGGCCGACCGCATTGATGGTAAACGGTTGAATGCGCCGAACGACTGCTGGGTCGATCCGGAAGGCGGTATCTATTTTAGCGATCCGCGTTATCGAACCCGTGAAGTGATGGAGCTTGATAATGAATCTCTTTATTACCTGAGCCCAAAAGGTGAGCTCCAAAGAGTGGATGCAGACTATACCCGGCCTAACGGATTGATTGGGACTCCGGACGGCAAGATCCTGTATGTGGCCGATTACGGGGCTGGTCACATAAACAAGTACACCATTGAAAAGGGAGGGGTGCTGAAAAACAAAACCATGTTTACCAAGTCCATTAGCGACAGCATGACCTTGGATGAGCATGGCAATTTGTATTTAACAAAAGAGGTGGTGGCCGTTTATCGTCCGAATGGATCCTTGATTGGGGAGATCAAATTACCCAGCGAAGGCGGATCAACAACAAACGCCACTTTTGGTGGAGCCGATAGGAAAACGCTTTATATCACAGGCGGAACCCGGCTAATGAAACTGGATATGCAGGTCGCCGGGGTAGCGCGGTAGGTGTTTTTTGTAGGAGCTAGCTTGCTTGCGAATCGATCGTTCAGGGAAACACATTCGCAAGCAAGCTAGCTCCTACATTTTTACACACGCGTCTTGGGGATTGAATTAAATTTTTTGGGTGGTTGGGAGATTTTGAAGAAATCTGCGTAAAGCCCCTCCTACAACCATCAAGTTAGGGCAGCGCAAACGCTACAAAGAGATTGGCCATGGGTGTGCCTCTTCCACCGCCACAGGCAATGACGACGTACTGTTTGCCATCGATCATGTAGGTGGACGGCGTTGCGAATCCCGCTACTGGGAGGCGCCATTTCCAAATCTCTTCACCGGTTTTCTTATCATAAGCACGGATGTGGCCGTCTGAACTGGCTGCAATAAATATCACTCCTCCAGCGGTGGCTATCGGTCCACCCCAGCTTGTCCTTCCGGTTGATGGTATTCCTTGTTCCAACAGTTCAGGATACTCTCCAAATGTTGTCTTCCAGAGATACTCACCTGTGTTGAGGTCGACAGCGTTCATGGTCCCCCAGGGTGGTTTGATGGCGGGGTAACCTTTCGAATCGAGCCACATCGAGTTTCCGGTATGCGCATAGGGAATAGGCGAAGTTTCACTTAGTTGATTGTCTGCATCCTGATCGTCTGAACTTTCCGGAGATTCCATGTACCGTATTAGCTGATACACATCTTTTCCTGGCAAATGCCGGAAGGGAGGCATGGATGCGCTTCCCTGGATTATTTTCTGCTCGATGTCGTTGGAGCTCAATCGCGTTCCAATATCGATCAGGGTTGGCACAATCTGGCCAAACGCGTTTCCGCCCTTCAAGTCGATGCCGTGGCAGGCGATACAATGTTGCTTATATAAATTTTCGCCGACGGAGGCACCCTCTGTTATATTGATCATCGTCAGCATCGCCGGCGTTTCGTTAGCATTGAAGTAGAGGATACCATTGGGATCCGTGGCTCCACCTCCCCATTCAGCGCCTCCCCACATTCCGGGGAGCACGATTGTGTCCATTTTTTCGTTAGGCGGATTCCAGGGGACATGAGG
>JAPUIL010000093.1 GCA_027297085.1 Verrucomicrobiota bacterium
CTGACACCACTGGTACATTGAGCGAATCCGGAGGGAATTTTGTTGTCCTCCCTCTGGCAGGAATTAATGCGGAGTATGCCTTTACAAACCTTCTTCGTCTGGGCATAAACGCAGCTGGTATCCATCTCTCTTCAGACAAAGTGCTGGATGCTGGTGCAGCGATATGGTTTCATTTTGACCGTCACTGGGAAGCCGCTGTTGGCTACCAGTTCTACGGACAGGAAATTGACACCGAAGAAGTTTTTAACAGGATGAACTACGACATCGTATATCTCGCAGTGGCTCATACGTTCTAAGTGACTGATCGCCGCAAAAGACAAAACCCGGGTTTATCAGTTATTGTCTCGCCGGTGCTCATCATCGTGTCCCTGAACCTGTTCGCTCAAGAACAGCCGGACTGCACGATTTCTAGAAAGGGCAGCCTGAATGCGTATCCTTATGCATTCTACACACCCGAGACAGAGCTGGCATTCGGTGGGGGTGGCATACTGACTTTCTATACTGCAAATGACGCGGATCTTAGGCCATCCAAAATGACGCTCTCGGGTTATTATTCCACGAAGGGTCAATACCAGTTTACAGTTGGGCCTGAAGTGTATTTTGACGTGAATAAATATTTTATCTCAGCATCCCTCGACTTTGGTAGATATGTTGATAGGTTTTACGGCATTGGCAATGATACGCCAGACATTGATAATGTCGACTTTGATTCGAGAGTATTTGGAGCGGACTTGAATTTTCAATTGCCTTCCCTGTTTCACCTCAGCTACAGATCCGGCATCATATACGATTTCTCATACAATGATGTCATTGACAAGAAGGATAACCCTTACCTGCTCAGCGGGAACATTCGGGGAAGCGAAGGAGGGTTCGCCTCCGGACTCGGGCTAATCTGGGTGTATGATACGCGAGACCATATTTTTTTCCCGAACAACGGAGGGTTTCATCAGGTTAAGGCAGTCTTTTACTCCGATGCGATCGGCAGTGATTTTGATTTCAACAAATACGAGCTTGATGTACGACGATATATCGCTGTGGCTCCTGATCACGTCTTTGCTTTTCAAATTTATGGCAGCATGGTCAGGGGATCCCCGCCTTTTTATGAGCTTCCTGCGCTTGGCGGACAGAACAGAATGAGGGGCTTTTACCAGGGGCGTTTTCGTGATAAAAACTACTTGACCGGCCAAGTGGAATATCGCGCTTACTTGTGGTGGAGAATCGGTATGGTAGCTTTTATTGGCATCGGTGATGTTAGTGAGGGCGTTCACGATTTCCGATTGAGAAATTTTAAAAGCTCTTATGGATTTGGTGTGAGGTTCAAGTTTAATGAGGCTGAAAAGGTGAATCTGCGCATGGATCTAGGTTTTGGCAAAGGAACAAGCGGCATCTATTTTGGTATCGAGGAGGTTTTTTGAAGGAGGCGGAAAAGATCACACGGCACAACAGAGATACGCGTCTCGAGATCTGGAATCAAAATACTGGTCGTCAATTCGTTGCGTCTCTGCGCTAGACATCATGAGACGCCCCAGTCGATAACTTAAAAAAGGTGGACTCATGAATTGGATCTCCATTATTCTCCTCGCCCTGTCGTTTCGATGTGTCGCGCAAGCATTTACCCATGGGGGACCAACCCTGGATCAGCTTGCGGACACGGCTTCAGACACCGCATTTGCTATCTCAGATCAAGATACATTGGAGTCACTTCGAGATAGCCTGAATCCTACACAACCTTACTGGCTTCCGGTCTCGGAAGGAATTGGATTCAACCTTCTCCTCGGTGCATTTAACGCCTATGTTTCGAATGAGCATTTTGCAAAGATTAGCTGGAAAACAATCGGCGATAACTTCAGGCGTGGTTTCGCCTGGGATGCGGATAATTTTTCAACAAATCAATTTGCACACCCTTATCATGGTGGTCTATACTACAACTTTGCACGGTCCGCCGGTTATGGCTATTGGCCATCACTGGGTGTGGCAACAATCGGCAGCTGGCAGTGGGAGTTTTTTATGGAGAACGAACCGCCTGCCGTCAACGACTGGATCAAGACCTCCGTTGGCGGTGCATTCCTTGGCGAGATAACGTACCGGTTATCCTCGATGATTATTGATGAAACCGCCACCGGCTCGGAAAGAGCCTGGCGAGAGATCGCGGCCTTCGTCGTTAGCCCGGCGCGTGGGTTCAACAGATTGATCTTTGGCAGAACAAGCAGAACTACTTCTACGAATGTTTACGAGACGGGTGCTACGGTGGGAAACTTTGCCTTTGGCGCGAATAACATCGGCGAGGGGACAGACTTAAAGAGTGGGACCAAGAACCCTCTTCTCTCCATAGATTTCAATTACGGCCAGCCATTTAAGAAACGGCTCAACAAACCATTCGATTTTTTCAGAGTCCATTTGGGACTGAACTTCAGAACCGGCAATCCCCTCGGATTCGTTTACGGATATGGAGTGTTGCATTCGAAGCGACTAACGTATGAGAATAACAGGCGACTTGTTCTCGGGTTCTTCCAACACTTTGACTACCTGTCAAACGCTATCTATGAGATCGGGGCGACAAGCTTTGCAGGCGGCTTGCTCTACAAGACGCGGTTCGTTGGATCGGACCTTTACCTTGCAGGACATCTCGGCCCAATTCTTATGGGTGGGGCAAACTCTGAATTTGCAAAAGAATTCACTTTTGACGATCGCGTAATCCAATACAATATGGGCATCGGCGCCCAATCAAAGTTTGAAGCTATCTTGGCAGGTGATTGGGGGAACTTCTACCTCGCTCACTTCTTTTGGTGGATCCATACTCTGAACGGAGCGCCGGGCGATGAATTTATCGGTATTCTGAAACCACGGATCACAGTGCGCGTGTACAATGCGTGGGCACTGGGATTGGAGTACTTGCTGTACCACCGGACAGGTTTGTACGAAGACTTCCCCGATGTAGATTTGCGGAACAATGAGCAGCGATTGTTTATCGCGTTATACTTTTGAACCTCGCGTTGCGTTCCATTTCTTGCGGATGAATCAGGGATTCACTTCGTCTCTTCTTGCTTGTATATAAATGTCCAATGCTGGCCAATCTCGAGGATGACAACATCCGTTTCAGTCAATCCCTGAGTTCGATAGCGTCCGTCATCCAGCCCTTGCACGCGCAGCGCGATTTGTATGGGCATCACGAAGGATGGGAATACGATTTCACATTCTATGGATGGCTGAGCACGCAAACGGGAACCGTGTCCGTCGGCAGTTCCTCTATCACTCTTTCCGCTGATGACTTTGTTCGTGATCTGAGCTGGGGAATCAGCGCGCACCTTGAGGCACGGAACAACCCGTGGACGATAATTATTGATGGAGACTATTAAGACAAGCGCGAGCACTCAGTCGATACGGTCACTACAAGCCACACTAGTCAAAATCATTGCTCCTTCCACCCCTAGGTTCTGAAGGTCGCAGGCACTCTATCGTTATTACCAGAGCTGCTGGGCACACGGTCGCTTCGAGAGTGAAGCGGTTGTGTTTGCTTCCCGGGTTACTCTCTTTCACAATGACTTTGTTCTTCTCGAGTTCGTCTCTTAGCGTGGGAACAACCGATACGCTCG
>JAPUIL010000094.1 GCA_027297085.1 Verrucomicrobiota bacterium
CAGCCGCTGCCGCGCACTTCGGCCAGAGTGTGGGCTATCCAGGGCTGACCACGCCAGCCGTGCGTGTGGTTAACTTCTATTTTCCAGCTATTGCTGGTATCGTGTCCGGCCAGGCCATAGATATTTTTGAATGGTTTGAGAAGCTCCAAAAGTTTATCGAAGTTTTCAGTATCAGGACCGGTTATTACCGAGCTGCCATCTGACGCTTCCGCAATAAGCGGAATGTGGGTGGCGATAACTAGGAGCTTGTCTTTAGGCACCTTGGCCAGATCTCCTTCCAACCAATGCATTTGATTGTCTGAAATGAATCCACGATAAGTCCGGTTGTTGAGTTTTCGTTGCTCCGCGCCGACATACTCTACGTTGTTCAGCGCCACAATATGTGCGTTACCATAGTTAAACGAATAGTAGATGGGCCCAAAGTGTTTTTTGAAGGTCTCGTTGGCAAAATGGGCGTTGGGAGACTCATAATTAACGTCGTGATTGCCCGGTAGGTTCCATTGCGGAATTCCTATCAAGCCGATCAATTCTTTGTGGCGGTCGTATAGGCTCAGATTATCGAATACCACGTCACCTACGGTTATTGAAAACTTCGCGCCATAGGGATTGCCCAGCAATGTATTCACCAGGTCTTCCCGCAACATGTCTTCACCAATGTCTGTTTTAGCCTGAGGATCTGCAAAACCATGGGCGGTAAATCGGGTTTCTGAAGAACTGAGTTTGTGGAGCGCAAAATCAATGTGCTCAGGAAGCGGGCCGGTAGGCTCTATCACCGGCCATAGCCACTCAACCGTCGTACCTTCAATAACGGTTGGGCTGCCCTCAGGATAGTGGCTATAGTAGAACTGCGGAAGTTGGTTCTGATCGACCGGTACCACATAGCCGGTAGGCTGAGAGATAAATAGTATCTGGTTTTCCGTCAGCTGTATTTCGTAAAAACCGTCCGCGTTGGTGACCACCACATCGCAACCATTGCTGACGCATACATTGGCTACGCCGGATTCACCCGCATCGTACTGACCGCTTTGATTGAGGTCATCAAAAACTGTGCCGGTAACCAAGTTAGAGTTTACACCCGGATCGTCACACTGTGCGTGTGCATTTTGTCCGACCTCACAGGAGATTATTAAACCTAGAACGATTACACTAAATAGTGACTGAGATTTTATCATGCGGAAAATAGCGAATATTTCTGTTTTGGGGTATTTAATGACAGGATTACATATCATCCAAGTTTATCAGGATTTCTTCGAAGATTCGGTCTTCGCTTGGTCCGAATCCTTTTTTGTACGATGTCCAGGCTTGGAGAGGACCTCGATGTAGATAGATGAAGCGCTTTTTTTGCAGGCGTTGTCGACAGCCTGATTGAGGACTTTGACGTGTACGCTTTCAGTGCTTTCACTGTCCGCCCCGACTCGGCAGGCAAAGTCCCAGTAGTCGGCTCCTTCCGGCAATGTTTTTCGTCTCTCCCGTTTGAGGTACTTTCGAATCTCATGTTTGATCGAATCGATTACCCTGGGTGTTTTTTTGCCGGAAACTTCGAGCGGAAATGTCTTTTTCATTTTGATCCTTATCGCTGGCAGGAGGGCTTTTGTCTAGAGTAGGCCGCCTTAAATAATGAAACAGTGATTTCTACTCTCATTGAAGGCTACGGGGTCATTCCTTGCAATCGTGCATGCCAATGCGGGATTGTAGGTTTGACCCCCTGCTCGACGAAGTATAAATTACAAACCGTTTGGCAGCCTACACTAGGACAGATCCTGGAATGGTTATGGAGAACTTTTATGCAACCATTCCTCACAGAGCTGCCAGCACTTCCATTGCATCCGTGGAATGTGGAAAGGCCCTTTCCAGAGATTTCCTTTCAGAGGCACTGAAACGCTTCCATCCCGATGCAGGTAACCATACCACTCGCCGTATTCAGAATCTGGAAAGTGCGCATAGGTCCAATCGTGGATCTTTTGATGCATCTCGGCGTATTTCTCTTCCCCGGTAAGGAAGTGAGCCAAAAGCGTGGCGATGATGGTCTCATTCTGCGGCCACCAGAATTTCATGTCGTGCCAATACTCCTCAACCGGTTTGCCATCGACCCCAACGAAATAAAGAATTCCTCCATATTCCTGGTCCCAACCGCGTTTCCACATCCAATCGAGCATCTTGGTTCCCAACGAGATCAGGTCAGCGTCGTTCCCACGATGTTTCGCTTCCTGTAAAATAAACCATACGCCCTCTATTGCATGGCCTGGATTCAGAGTGCGTCCATTGAAATTATTTAGCCGCGAGCCGTCCGGGCTCACGGTTTCCATGACGCATTCAATGTCGTCGTGCACGAAGTCATCGCGAATTTCGCGAATGCAGGCATCAATCCGCGCATCCCATACCCCTTCGATACCCGCTTCCCGGCAAACCTGTGCCATGTTCAATCCTATCATGGGGTTGCCAAGCGACTTGGCTGGTCGGGTGGGTTCAAATTTCGGAAGACCAGGTGCCAGACCGGGATCGTGCCAGTGTTTCCAAAATGTATCAAAAAGTCGCACCGCTTTCTCTGCATAAGAAGGTTCCTTAGTTGCTCCGTAGTAAGCTGCATTCGCCAGGCAGGCGAAGGCTTCGGAAAAGCGATAGCGGCGTTTCCGCAAGGGGCTACCCTCCTTGGTGAGATGAAACCACATCAGGTCGTCCGAAGGATCCGAACCATATCGATCAAGAAAATCCAGGCCATGTTTAGCCAACTCCAGCCATTCCGAATTTTGCTCCACGGTGGAGTAGAGCGTCGCAAGCAACCAGGAGAAGCGCCCTTGCACCCAAACCGACTTATCGGAATCCAGGAGCGATCCGTCGCGATTTAATGCAGAAAAATAGCCGCCATGCTCACGGTCGATTCCGTGCCGTATCCAAAACGGAAGTACGTCTTCGAGCAAGCCTGACCGATACTGGTTTCTCAGCTCTCTAAGCCGGTCAGAGTTGATTTGCACTGGGTTAAGCATATCCACGAAGAGTGTTCGATGTCTTAACGGCCAAAGGGTCATTCCTTGCAAACGCCGTGTCTAGCCATAGCCTTTCAAGGCGACGGCTGGTGCATGTCAATGCGGGATTGAAGGTTTGACCCTCTCGAAAGGCAGCGGACCTTAGATTCTCTAACATCCTCCTTAACCGAGTGCAATTCCGATCAGAGTTCATTGAATGAGTTTATCATATCCCAGTTCCTCCCAACGAGTCTTTGCCATGGACACTTGATCCTGACTCAGTTGGAGTTGAGGAGCACGAAGAGAGCCGACATCAAATCCTAGGGATGGCCAGACAACCTGTTTCACCATAGCTTGGAACGGTCCAGGGTTTCGTGCCAGGAATCGCACCATCCGGGTCCCATCGGATTGGTGCTTTAACGCTGAAGCTTGGTCTCCCGCTTCAAACGCGGCTATGATTCGTGTCCAGAGCGGTGCGGCAAAACCGTAGCAGCTTCCGACCGCTCCTTTCGCTCCCATTGCCAGAGCCGCCAGCATCATCTCATCTGAGCCGAACGGAAGGTCAAAACGGCCGTCGGCAACTTCCTGGCAGGATTTAAAATCGGCAAGATTGGTGTTGCTGTATTTAATACCGGCCAGACTTGAAAGTCTTTTGCTGCCCAGTTCCAGGAACTCGACCATATCGAAATGTACACCGGTTAAGGCGGGGATGTGATAATAGTAGAACGGCAACTGTGGAGCGGCATCGCAAATAGGGGCCATCGATTCCACCAATTGCTCAACAGAACCGGGTTTGAAATAGTAAGGAGGAACGGCAGATATGGCGTCCGCTCCAATTTCAGCGGCATGGCGCGCCAGTTCACAGGCCGTAAGTTGACTGTTGCTCCCCACCTGCACTACTACCGGTTTACGGCCAGCAGTCGCGGCGACGGATACTTCTGCCACGGATTTCCGTTCGGATTCTGTTAGAGTAGGTCCTTCACCGGTGCTGCCACACACGTAGAATCCCGAAACGCCTTTTTTGATCATCCAATCGATCATCGGCGCAATCAATTTGAGGTTTACCGTACCATCGGTGTGCATCGGTGTGTAGGTCGCCGCAATTAATCCGTGGAGTTTCATAAGCGGTGGTTGAAATAGTTTTTTTGCAATGGGTGTAAATTTGTTAGTGACATAAAAAATGGTAAGAGTTATCTCATGTTATAACATTAAGTAGCATTATGCTTTCAGGAAGCAAGACAAAGGTTCAATGAGCATGTTAAATCAAAATAATCTTCGCGAAAAAGCCTACCAACACATTCGTCGACGTGTGTTCAATGGCGAGTTCCCCCCAGGCACTCGCTTGGTCAATCGCACCTTGGCCACGGAAATTGGTTCCAGCTTTATTCCGGTGCGGGAAGCGCTCAGCCGGCTTGCCAGTGAAGGACTTGTTCAACAGGTTGCCGGGGCGGGTTCGTTTGTGCGTTCTTTGAGCCGGCAGGAAATCTCCGAGATTTACGATGTCCGGGAACTTATTGAACCATTCGCGGCGAGTGCGGCTGCTCGATTGATGACCGACCATGAACTGAATGAGCTACAGGCATTGTTGCGCGATTGGGAGAAACTTGCTAAAGCGATTTTGAAACGCAAACGAGGAGCCTCCATCATGGACCTGGACCGTTGGCTTGATCTCAATGAACGCTTTCACACGGTAATGATAGCAGCTTCAAGAAATCGTTTCCTGGCTAAGATCATGAGCGATGTCCATCTGTTGTCGCTGTGTTTTACGGCACAGCGGGGTTCCCCAAAACTTCTTTCGGAGGAATTGGTACGTTCGACTATCAAGTCCCACGGCTATTTGTTGCAGTCCCTGGAAAAGCACGACTCCGAAAGTGCGGAGGAGGTTGTTCATGCCCAGCTTCGGAGTGGGCGTGAGATGGTTCTAAATTTTTTTGATACTCAAAGAAAGCAAAGCTCAGGTAATTGATCGGCGCTGTGTAAATTTCTGAATGATCAACCATGATTTTAGCGCCCATTGATATGAGAACAAATAGCGAATTGAACCTCACTCTATGAAAATCCTGAGAATCTTCGTTTTGATCGTTAGCCTTTTTTCAACCTCGTTGATGGCGGAGGATATTCTGAAGTGGACCGCGTTGCCGGAGCTGCCTTCCGAACTCGGTGTGGCGGGACCTTTTACCGGAGTTCATGGAGATGTGCTTATCGTTGCTGGAGGAGCCAACTTTCCGGAGCCGGTGTGGGACAATGACAAAATCTGGCACGACACGATATATGCCCTGCCTCTCAGTCGGGAGGGGGCGCAGTGGACTGTGGCTGGGAAACTGCCACGTCCGTTAGCCTACGGGACCGGTGTGAGTGTGGAAGAGGGTTTATTATGTTTTGGCGGAAACGATGCGGAACTCGTCTATAGCGATGTTTTCCTTCTTAAATGGACGGGAGACGCAGTGGTAACGGAATCGCTGCCTGACTTACCTGAGCCACTTTGTTATGCTGCGGCTACACGTCTGGGAGATTATATCTACCTGGCTGGCGGCACAACCGGGCTCGGGCTTGAGACGGCTCAGAAAAATTTCTGGCGACTCGATTGGTCGAAACGAGGCGATGCGGAAGCATTTCAGTGGGAGCAACTACCTGCATGGCCCGGTCCGGAGCGTGCATTCAATATTACGCTGACGCAGAACAACGGCGCGACTGACTGCGTTTATGTCATCGGCGGGCGGCATTTGAACAACAACGGAGAATTGGAGTTTTTAAGCGATGTGTATGAGTTCAATCCTCAGAAGTCTGAATCACCTTGGCGACGTCGCGCAGATATACCTGTTCCGCAGGCTGCGGGCACCGGTGTTCCGGTTGGTCAGAGTCACCTCTTTCTCC
>JAPUIL010000095.1 GCA_027297085.1 Verrucomicrobiota bacterium
TCGCCAAATCGAAGAAGGAAAACTTTCCCGTGAAGATTTCATGGCCGCTATCATTGAACAGACCAAAGGCATGGTTGATAAAGTGAAGAACTTCGACGGCGATGAAGATGGATCCACCGAAATCGATATAGTTAGCCCGACAGACAACGAACGCATGATGGAGAACTTCCGTTCGTATAAATCGAAAGACGGCCAGGTAACCATTTATAAAGTAATAGGTAACCGGAAGCTGACGCTCGATGAGCTGACAACGCTTTTGAATGAAAAGAAGATTGGTCCTCTCGAAGGATTCCGCTCCAAGGCGGGCAAACCTTTTACGGCCACCTTGCTGCTTTCTGACGAATGGAAGGTGAAGTTTCAGTTTGAAAACAACAACGGAGGAGAAAACGGGGATTCTGAACCGTCAAAACCCCTCAACTTTGACGAACTTCCTGTCGTCGGTACTTGCCCCGTAAACGACACACCCGTGTTTGAAACTGAAAACGCCTACGGTTGCCGGGAACGACTCGAAAGCAACGGTGGCGGTAAAGGATTTAGAATGAGTAAATCGATCCTCGGACAACCTATCACCGTGGATCAGGTTAAAAAACTACTCACCGAAGGGAAAACTGACAAGTTGGACAAATTTGTTTCCAAAAGAACCAATAAACCATTTTCCGCCTTCCTGGTGTTACAGAAAAACGGCTCCGTACGATTCGAATTTCCACCGAGACCGCCTAAGAAGAAAGCAGCAGAAAAGCCAAAGGAGACCAAAGAATAACCTTGAGACCAAAGGTCTGAGGGCAGAATTTACATTTGACTTTAGAAAATCGCATATTGACGTAGCTCTCATTAGAGAAACTTAAATTTTGCTAGAATACTATAATATACAATAATAGGTCAGACTATGCCCATCGCTACACCTAAACAGTTCGCAGCCATGCTGGAGGCAGCCCAAGAAGGCAGCTACGCTTACCCAGCTATTAACTGTACTTCGATTGTGACCCTTAATGCGGCTTTCAAAGCCTTTGCAGACTCCAAGTCAGACGGAATTATTCAGTTCTCCACCGGAGCCGGCCAGTTTGCTTCCGGTCTCAACAATGGTGACGCCGCTTACGGCTGTATTGTTTTGGCTGAAACAGCTCACCTCTTGGCAGAACAATACGACGTGCTCGTCGCACTCAATACAGACCACTGTCAGCCGGAAAAAGCAGAAACTTTCCTCAAACCTTTGATCGAAGAAACGACCAAACGCCGCGCAAGAGGAGAAAATAATCTATTCCAAAACCACATGCTGGATGCATCCGGACTGCCTCTCGATGAGAATATGGCAATCTCACAAGAGTATCTGAAGCTCTGTGTGGAAAATGAAATCATCCTGGAAGTAGAAGCAGGCGTAGTTGGAGGTGAAGAAGACGGCGCATCAGGTAGCGAAGACACTCCTGAAGATAAACTTTATACCACGACCGAAGACATGGTTACCGTACATGAAGCTCTGGCACACATCGGACGCTTCACTTTTGCCGCTACTTTCGGCAACGTACACGGACACTACAAACCCGGTGCGGTGAAATTGCGTCCAGATATTCTAAAAGACGGTCAAGCCGCTGTAGCGGAAAAGTATGGTGCGGAAGCACAGTTCGACCTCGTCTTCCACGGTGGTTCTGGAAGCACTTTAAGCGATATCCGCGAAACTCTGGACTACGGCGTCATCAAAATGAATATCGATACGGATACTCAGTATACCTTCACCCGCCCGATCGTTGATCACATATTCAAAAACTACGACGGTGTGTTGACGATCGATGGTGAAATGGGTAACAAAACAATGTACGATCCACGTGGCTACTTGAAAAAAGCGGAAGCTGGTATGGCTGCTCGTGTTAGTCGCGGTTGTGAAGACCTTCGTTCAGTGGGCAAAAGCCTATTTGGACAAGTTTAAAAAAACTGCCATTAATTTTCAGAACCGCCCTATTTGAGCGGCCGGTTTTTTTCTGGTCTTTTCCGGATATAGGCCTGTCATTCAAATCATGGGTGATCCCGAATACATCCTATCGGTAAACCGGCTCACTATTGAGCGCGACAAAGCCATCCTCAACGAAGTGGATTGGACGGTAAGACATGGCGAAAACTGGGTGATACTAGGCCCAAACGGTTCTGGAAAAACCTCACTCTTAAAATCCTTGGTGGGATACTTTCCACCTACCAGCGGTAGTATATCGGTCTTGGGAAAAACTTACGGGCGCAATAACTGGAATCACTTACGGTTAAGGGTTGGTCTCGTCTCGAGCAGTATCCAACAACGGATCAAAGAAAATGAACCCGCTGTAGACGTAGTCGTATCCGGAAAATACGCACAAGTAAATTACTGGGGACGCATTTTCAAAAAAGATAAGGAACGGGCATTGGAATTAATGGATCAACTGGGCTGCCGATATCTGGAAGGAAAGACCTGGATAACATTTTCCCAAGGAGAGAAACAAAGACTTCTTATCGCACGATCACTGATGACTAAATTGGAAATTCTCATCCTGGACGAACCGTGCGCCGGGCTGGATCCGGTAGCTCGTGAACATTTCCTGGAAACAATCGACCAACTTGCAACCAACCGGCCTGATTTGCCCATTATTTTAGTAACTCACCACGTTGAGGAAATCACACCGGCATTCTCACACGCTCTCATTCTGAAGCAGGGGGAAGTAATAAGTGCCGGTCCCATCAAAAAAGCTTTATCCTCCACACATCTGTCCGACGCTTTTTCTACTCCCATTCGGCTTCGAAAGTCCGGCGGCCGATACACACTCTCGCTCTGAATGATTTTTCCGTGGAACGGTTGCACATACGAAAATATTGTCTCGAAGCACAAACCAGCCGGAATAACGGATGTGGTTATAATTGGCACATTCTATTCGGTTCATAATGTCAAATCGGCAAGGGTTAACGGTTTCTTCAACTGCCTTGTTCCGTCCCGAGCATTTTGTGCATTACGAATGCGTCTACGTAACCCAGATCAGGATCCCTGAACGCCTGAGGTAAAGTTCCTACTACGTCAAAACCGTGTTTCTTCCACAAACGAATTGCATCCTCATTCGTGGATACTACCAGATTATACTGCATACTCAAGAACTTGCGAGAGACGGCTTCCGCCTGAGAGTGCTCGCACATCAGAGAAGCAATGCCCCTTCCACGTGCGCCCTCTGAAACAATGTAACCACAGTTGCAGACGTGGTCTCCGAGTCCGGTCTGATTCGGCTTGATATAGTAGGTGCCTAGAATCTTGCCATCACGTTCGTCCGTAGCGACAAAGGTTGCTGAAGGAGCGTCAACCCATACATGATGAGCCTCGTCTTCGGTGATCTGAGGCGAGAAAACATATGTCTTACCTGCCCGGAAAACTGGTTCGATGATCGACCAGAGCGCCAACCAATCATCGTCATCGTATAATCGTATCGTTACCATGGTTTAGAGGCGATTTGTAGACAGAACAAAGAGGACTAATCGTGGGCAGCAGAGCTGCACTCGATTTGGTTACAGGTCTTGTTGTAGTCGGGGATTGTCGGTTGATGGTGCATGGTCATCAGTGACTCTATCGACTATTGCTTGTATCAGATCTGTGCTTTCGGACAAGTCTCGAATGATTCGGTCTCCCTTCGGGATCCGGTCTTTTCGGAGGAAGTCTTTAGAACGCGGTTTCTTTTTTCTGTTTTCGCTCGAAGACGCTCATGTTCCCAAGGGTTCTCAGGATGACCTGCACCTGTTCTTTTGAACATCTGTCCTAGAGAGTTGGATACGTAGTTATCTCTTCTTTTCAGTTCTAAAATATCTTAGCTCTTTGGGATCTCAGTGGTTATATTGTGAGTTGCTTCGGAAATACACTCGATATCCGTTTGTTATGCTGGTGTCACTTCATTCGAAAAAGCACTGCGTTTGCAACAAGATGCGTCGTCTCGATAGCACACATTTTTCAGCCTTCACCTATCAATTTTCAACCTCTACCTTCTCAATTTGGCCAGTAACCGCTACGGCTCTAAATGACTTACAAACCGCTCTCAAACGGCAAATCTCCTGACGCTTCAAGCAGCCAGGTTTTGAAAAATTCCAATCAGGGGCAAGAAGAGCGCAATGACGATTACTCCAACCACTACGGCCAGAAAAACAATCATGATTGGCTCCAACACTGACGTGAGCGCCGAGATTGAGTTATCGAGTTCCTCATCATAATTATCGGCGATCCGGTGAAGCATTTCCGGTACTTTACCGGTTTCCTCCCCCACTTCGATGAGGCTGCAAACCATGTCGGGAAACTGTGTGGTCTGACTAAGTGGCTTTGAAATCGGATCACCATCCCTAACGCGTATGTAGGTAGTCTGTAATTCTCTTTGAAACACACGATTTCCGACCACGGCACTAGTAATCTCCAAGGCTTCCAACAGAGGAACGGCACTCCCCAACAAGGTACTCAAGGTACGAGCGAATCGCGACAAAGAATTCTTTCGTATCAATTCCCCAAATACAGGCAGTCTTAATTTAATAAAATCAAATGCGTACCTACCTTTATCCAGGCCACCAAGTGCTTTCCCAATAACAAGACCGGCCAGGCCTAAAAGTAATAGCACCAGGATATTGGACTGAACAAACAGACTGATATTGAGCACCCATTGAGTGAGGGCAGGCAAGGCTGCTCCTCTCAGGAAATTTTCATAAATCGACTGAAACCGGGGCACTACGTAGACCATCAGAAATCCGAGAATAGTAACGGCTAAAACCATGACCACCACTGGATACATCATAGCAGCCATAATCTTGCCCTGAATTTTCTGGGCCTTTTCCATGAATCGGGCCAAGCGATCCAATACTAGATCAAGGTGTCCGCTTGCTTCCCCCGCACGAACCATATGATAAAACAAGTTGTTGAACACCTTTGGATACAAGGCCAGCCCTTCGGAAAGAGGATTACCGGATCGAACCTTTTGAGCCAATTCCTGTATGACCTGCCGAAATGCCTGTTTTTTCTGCTGCCGTTCGAGCAGCTCCAGACTTCGCAAGAGGGGCAATCCGGAATGAAGTAAGGTTGCCAGCTGCCTGGTAAAAAGCGTCACTGACTTTCGCCCTACTCCGCTGCCCAACCAGGCGCGAGTCCGTTTAGTGCCGGGTGTTCGGCTACGAGGTTTTTTGGTGGTAAACAAGCGCACAGAAAAGATTCAGAGTCTGGAAAAGGACTATGGCCATCCGTATTCGGGAGACCATAAAAAAATTGTCCTGTCACTGGCTTAACCAATTATTAAGCACTTACCAAGTAAACGGACCCGCAAGTGTGGCATTCATCGAGGACATGCCACCGTCCATATTTAATTCAGTGATTGGAGGATCCTTTGGTTTTTTCGATTTCCGGATAAACAATTTTTCGTTTTAAAAGCCACCGGACTCCAAAGAGATCGAAGAAACCTTTTATGGCCCTGCCAAAATTGGTATATTTTGAAACACCCTGAGCCCGGGGCCTGTGTCTGACGGACACTTCCATCAAGCTCAATCCAGCTTGCTTATAAATAGCAGGCAAATATCTGTGCAGCCCATCAAAAGGTACTAATAATTCTACACATTCCCGGGAAAACACCTTCATCGAGCATCCCGTATCGCGTATGCCGTCGTCCAGAAATACACGACGGATTCCATTGGCAAACTTGGAAGCGATTCTTCGGCTCCATTTATCTTTGCGGTTGGCACGGAAGCCACAAATGACATCCGCTTTCCCATCCTTGGCGGCCTGAAGTAATTCAAGAAAGCCAACTGGGTCATTTTGGCCGTCCCCATCCATCAAGCCACAATACTGTCCGGAAGCCTCCAAAAGTCCTGCATAAATGGCGGCGCTCTGACCTCGATTTTCCGACAGACGTATTCCGACACAATCGCCAAACTCCTGGATACGGTTCCAGGTCAGGTCCTTACTTCCATCATCCACGGCGATAATTTCAGCGTGAGGCAGGACCGTACGTATCTCACTCAAAACTCCCAATATATTTTCTTCTTCATTGAGAAAAGGAATTACAATTGAAATTTCAGGACGAATAATTGCCCCAGACAATCCATCTACTGCGGTATCAGGTTGGGTCATTGTGAAAGTATATTCGAGACGCTCCAAACAACACTTACAAGCATTCGAATAATTGGATCAACAGTTTGGAATCCATAATCCTGATACTTTTCGGACAATTTTAAACAAAAATCCATTTCCTTAACGCAGGACGCGCACTGCTTCAGGCCGTCCGGTACAAAAGACATAGGGGACCTTGCTGGACAGGTGACTCACCACAATGAAGCCGCCGATTGTATTTCGAGCGGTACTCAGCGGCATGTTCGACTCCGCCAGATCCCGGGCGTTTCATTCGCTAATATATTTTTCTTTTTGATTCCGGCTTCGCTTGGTTGGGATTTTCAAGTATAGTTAAGTACCTCTTCAACAGTAGTAACACCTGCTTCGACCGCCTCTATGCCAGCATCCCGAAGCGTCGTCATACCTCCTGATAATGCAAGATTCTTAATCTCAGAAGCAGGAGCATGCTTAAGAACCAGTTCTCGTAAACCATCATCCATAACCATCAATTCAAATAACCCTTTCCTGCCGCGGTATCCTAGATCATGGCAATCCTTACAGCCATTTAGTTTGGAAAAACTACTCTTTTTTACCGGGGAAGCCGGGTAAAGTTGTTGAAGAATGGCGGGATCCGGTTGATAACCTATTTTGCAAGAAGGACAAAGGGTGCGCACCAAACGTTGAGCCAAAACTGCTTCGAGTGAGGAAGCAATCAGGTAGGGCTCCATGCCCATATCAATGAGCCTGGTTATGGCACCGGGCGCATCGTTGGTGTGAAGTGTTGTGAGGACCAAATGACCGGTCTGTGCAGCTTGCACAGCGATTTTTGCCGTCTCGAGATCCCGAATTTCCCCTACCATCAGAATATCCGGATCTTGGCGGAGAAAGGACCTCAGGGCATGGGCGAATGTTAAGCCAATACCCGGATTTACCGCCAACTGCATTATACCATCGATTTCGTATTCGATAGGATCTTCAGCGGTAAGGATTTTATCTTCGTCGCGATTCAAGATTTTCAGGCAACTATACAAGGTTGTGGTTTTTCCACTACCAGTCGGTCCTGTAACAATAAAGACACCGTTAGGCCGTGTAATGATTTCCCGGGTACCTTGATAAACCGAGTCTGGCATTCCAAGGCTGTCCAGTTCGAGGTTAACGATACTTTTATCCAGTACTCGTAAGACAACGCTTTCACCAAATTGTGTTGGCAATGTTGAAACGCGCAGATCAATAGCCCGAGCATCCAAAGTCATACGTATGCGGCCGTCCTGTGGTACTCGCTGCTCCGCAATATTCAGGTTCGACAGGACCTTTATTCTGGAAATAACCGGGAGGGCAAGATTGATGGGCGAAGGTGACATTTCATACAGAGATCCATCCACACGATAGCGAATTCGAAACACGTCCTCAAAAGGTTCGAAGTGAATATCCGACGCTTTGTCACGAATAGCTTGTTCCAAAACCAGATTCACAAAACGAATGACAGGCGCCTCTTCCGCCATAGCTTCAAGATCCAGATCACCGAATTCGCCGTCCTTAGGAGTGATTTTCTTAAGAGCATCCATGGCGTCTTCCACTGAAATGGATTCCGAACCGTAAATGGTGTGAATGAGTTGGCTGACCTGGGAAGGATCGGCAACGACCAGCGTGATATCTCGATTTAGAGCGAACGATAAATCCTCAACCACAGCGTTATTAAAAGGATCCATTGCCAGAAGCTGCAATTCGTAGCCATCCTGTTTATAGGGAACCACTCCATACATGTGTGCCAATCGACCTTCTACCAAGCCGGCCAGATCTTTCTCAATTTCTACCGGAACTAACGGCTCGTACGGCCAAACAAGATTCTCCGAAATTGCAGTCAAAAGACCTTCGGCAGAAACTAATTCCGAGTCGATCGCGGTTTGAGCCAACGATTTACCTGTGCGTTCCTGCTCGTGCAAAATGGACTCGAGTTGGTCAACAGTGAGTCCGTCTATGTGCTTTAATATATCGGCGATTGCCGAATTGTGATCAGGAAACATGCAAATGGGTTTTAGGCCATTTGAAGGGTCGCTCCCATTTGTGCAAGTTTTTCGCGCATTTCTGATTGATTTTGAGATTTTTCCAAGGCGGTTTCCGCAGGAATCAGATCGCGGTTATATAAAGAAAGCAGATGTTGATCCAAGGAAATCATTCCATAATTCGCACCGGTCTGGATTTCGGAATTGATCCGATAGGTCTTATTATCGCGGACCAGTGCCGCGATAGAAGTGGTATTTATCATGATCTCAAAAGCAGCCACTCGACCACCTCCTATCCGGGGGCACAGAACTTGTGAAATAACCGCAACGATGGAGGAGGATAGCTGCGTGCGGATTTGATCCTTGGTGGTATCTGAAAAAGCGTCCACAATACGGTCGACTGTGCGAGCAGCGCCTGTGGTGTGTAATGTAGCGAAAACAAGGTGACCGGTTTCAGCCGCAGAAACAGCAGCCTCGATGGTCTCAAGATCTCGCATTTCCCCCACCAGAATCGTATCCGGATCCTGACGAAGCGCCCCGCGGATGGCATCGGCGAAACTGGAAACATCCACGCCGACTTCACGCTGGGTGACTATACACTTTTTGTGGTCATGGTAATACTCGAT
>JAPUIL010000096.1 GCA_027297085.1 Verrucomicrobiota bacterium
GCGTTTTGAAAACGCGTTTTCCACACCGGTTTGCACGCCCACCAGGGCGATGATCCTCACCGCCCTGCATCCCAATCGAAGCGGATTTCTTGAACGTCTCGATAGTCCGCTCGATCCGGAAAAAAACAACCGTCTACCTGTCCACATCAAAACTCTGGGACATGTGTTCCAAGAAGCCGGTTACGCGACCGCTATCGCCGGGAAATGGCACTTGGGTGATTTTCAAAAGTTTCCTGACCAACCGACAACTCACGGTTTCGACGAACACTGTTTATGGGTTCAATACTGGGACGGTGCACGACACAGCCGTTACTATGGCCCACACAACTGGGAGAACGGTGAATACAAAGCGCATGGCCAAGATGTGTTCGGGCCCGATTACTACACCGACTTTCTAATCGATTTCATTGAGCGCAATCGGGAGCACCCTTTCCTCGCTTACTTCCCCATGAACCTGATCCACGGTCCGCTGATCCATCCGCCTGGCCTGAGGGAGCTGGCCGAAAGTCAATACCCGGTCGATCTCGGTAAAAACGAACGCATCGCCGGACACATGGTCACTTACATGGACGCTCTGGTGGGTCGTTTATTAGCTAAACTCAAAGAACTTGGACTGGAGAAAAACACCCTGGTTATCTTTACGGGAGACAATGGAACCGGCGGTAACCTGGTCAGCCAGTTGGGATCCTTTCACTTACGTGGCGGCAAACGCACCATGAACGAGGCGGGGACGCGGGTACCCTTTATAGCAAGGTGGCCTGGTAATATTCCGGTCGGCAAACGAGACTCATTTCTTACGCTCATGGATGTTCTTCCAACCCTGGCTTCGATCGCGAATATTCCCATCCAGCATGAGATCGATGGCATGGACCTTTCTCATAATCTGTTTGGTTTGCCTGGGACGGATCGTGACCACTTCACCATGGCCTTCGAAGGCGATTGTTATTTCATCCGTAGCGACCGATTTCGACTTCATGAAGATGGACGATTCTACGAAGTTTCTGTAAGCAGTAACGAATCGCGTTACAATATGGACTTGGTAAACGA
This sequence comes from Verrucomicrobiota bacterium, assembly GCA_027297085.1. Classification (GTDB taxonomy): domain Bacteria; phylum Verrucomicrobiota; class Verrucomicrobiia; order Opitutales; family UBA2995; genus UBA2995. The sequence continues at coordinate 1,048 of JAPUIL010000096.1, forward strand.
CCCAACTGAACATCAGCACGTGCGCGCCTATCTCCAAGATCGACTCCATAAATTCATGCAAATCAAGCAAACGGACACTTCTTACACCATTGTCCCCTTCGGAACCAATGGTGACAATTTCAAGAATGCCCAGCAGAGCAGATTGAAAAAGGGAGATTGAAAATTGTAGAATGGAAAATAAAGGAACCGATATCGAAGACAGGACGCTCGAGTTTGCAGCAAGAACCGGGAAGCTCGTCGACGCTCTGCCCGAAAGCCGATTAGGTTGGCATATTGCAAATCAATTGATTCGATATGGAACCTCTCCAGCCCCAAACTATTCGGAAGCGTGTGCAGCGGAAAGTAAGAAAGATTTTATCCACAAATTAGGGATTGTTTTAAAGGAACTGAGAGAGACTAGTACTTGGTTAAAACTGATTCTGACATCTGAATTGCTCCCAATAGTAAGCGTTGAAAAGATTCTAGATGAGTGTGAGCAGCTCGGTAACATAATCGGAAATTCCCTGATCACCGCCAAACAAAACCTCCGGAAACAACAATGAAATTTTCAAACTCTATTTGGTCCGGTTCCAGCATGGGGCACGTTCGTATCGTAGCTTCCCTCTTCGGAACTATTTTTCATTTTTCAATTTGCATTCTTCAATTTTCAATCTCAGCAACCAGCCTGTCTGCTAAGGAGCAGCCCAACGTTGTGATTTTCTTCACCGATGACCAAGGAACTCTGGATGTGAACTGCTATGGCTCTAATGATCTCATCACGCCCAACTTAGACAAGCTGGCCGAAACCGGGGTGCGGTTCACCCAGGCTTATGCACACACAGTTTGTTGCCCTTCCCGGGCCGCACTTCTGACCGGTCGCCATCCCCAACGAGGAGGAGTTACCAATTGGATGCAGGGTGATCGCAATGGCACTGATACTCACCTCGCAAACATGTTGGCTTCGGAGATCACTATTGCAGAGACTCTCAAAAAAGCAGGTTATAAAACTGCCTTATTTGGAAAATGGCACCTCGGCGCAAAAGTCGGACACGGACCCTTGGATCAAGGCTTTGATCACCACTTCGGTCACCTGTCGGGTTTCATAGATAACTACCGTCATTATTTTCTTCATGGAAACGGCTACCATGACCTTTACAACGACAATGAAGAGATCTTCCGTCGTGAAGAATATTATCCGGATATGATCATAGAACATGCCGTCGAATATATTGGTGAGCATAGCGACGCACCATTCTTCGTGATGGTGGCGTTTAACCTTCCCCACTATCCGGAACAACCGATTGGGAAGTTCAAGGACACGTATTCCTATATGGATATGCCCCGCCAATCGTACGCCCGGGTTGTTTCAACGGTGGACGAACATATAGGTCGAGTTCTTAAAAAATTGGATGCAACGGGTGTGCGCGACGACACCATCATCATTTTTATGAGCGACAACGGACATTCGACCGAAAACAATAAAGGGATCATTGTAGAAAACCATACAAGCGGGTATCCACTCGGCCACTACTACTCTGCAAATGGCGGAGGCGGTAATACTGGCAAGTGGATTGGAAATAAGGGTACATTCCTGGAAGGAGGTCTACGTGTTCCGGCGATTATCAGTTATCCCGAAAAACTACCTTCGGGCGAGGTTCGAGATCAAGCCGTTACGGTTATGGATTGGTTTCCAACCATCCTGGACTTAATCGGTTTGTCAGCTCCTGATATCGAATTTGACGGTCACAGTATGATGCCAGTCATAAGGGATCCAAACGCTCCATCCGCCCACGACGTTCTTCATTGGGGATGGCAGGGAAACTGGGCAGTTCGAGAAGGCGACTGGAAATTTATTTCTAAAGTGAATAGAAATACCGGAGAGGCTAAATTGTCCTTACATAACCTGGCGGATCCAAAGCCCGAATTTAAAGATTATGCGAAAGAAAGACCGAAACTCGTTACACGATTGAATACATTGCATGAGAATTGGTTGAAGGATGTGACTCTGAATTGATTATAGGCAGAACCTCCGGGCTCACAATTCGGATTGCCTTGGATGATTTGCCTCTGAATACTGCAGACGTTGGGAATCATCGAATGCTACACCGAGCGACCATATCTTTCACCTTAATCCTTAGCTTTGCTGCTACGATAGCCATCGCCCAATATCGAGGAGAAGGTGACAACAAGAGACCTCGCTATGAAAGGTCCTACCAGGAAGATTATCGCCAATCGGGTGGTCGTCGAAGACCGATGCCGTCACGAGGTGAATTTCCCAGCTGGGAAATCGAATCCCAATTCAAACAAGACGTATTCACTTTTGTCCGCATTCAATACGATTCGTTTGGTTCCTTTGGATGGTGGAGCCGTTGGGACAATGATTTTCCCGATAGTGATTGGAATTTCTCTTACCGGCTACAGGAGATGACGGCCCTGGAAGTTGCCCCGGAAAGTAAGGTTATACGACTTTCCGATCCGGAACTATTTGACTATCCTTTTGTTTACATGGCCGGTGTCGGAAAGATTGTGCTCAGCCAGGAAGAGCAATCGGCACTGCGGCGCTACCTTCTCAACGGCGGTTTTGTCATGATGGATGACTTCTGGTCGCCTGAATCTTGGGAAAATGTTCTGAATGAAATGCATGGAGTCTTTCCCGATCGAGAGCCGATAGAATTAACCCTGGATCACCAGATTTTCCACAATGTGTACGACTTAAAGAAACTTCCCCAAGTTGTGGACATTCGCACATGGCGGGAGGGTTATTTATACGAGCACCGGCATGGGTACTCAGGCGGAGATGAATCCCCTCACTTTTGGGCTTACTTTGACGACCATGACCGTATGGTGGCACTCCTGTGCCACAACAACGATCTGGGAGATGGATGGGAACGCGAAGGAGAAGATCACGAGTACTTTCTCCAGTTCTCGGAAAAGATGTCGTACCCCATGGGTATCAATATCCTGACCTACGCATTGACCCACTAGAAGCCTCGGCGGATCATCGTTGCCAATCGCATGATCTCTATTGATCTCGTACTGTGGACCTGACACCATCGGACCCTAGACAATGGCAATTTACGGAACAGCCCTTTTATCAATCTGCCTGCTTGTTGGATTGATTGTTGGCAAACTCCTGGGCTGGCTCGTTGGCGTGGATGCCAACGTTGGTGGTGTTGGCATCGCCATGCTGCTGCTGATTCTGCTCTGCGACCGCTTGCACAAGTCGGGACGCTTGCAGCCGCCAAGCGACCGTGGTATCGCTTTCTGGAGTTCTATCTATATCCCGATCGTCGTCGCCATGGCGGCAAGCCAGAACGTGCTCGCTGCAATCAAAGGCGGTCCGGTGGCGATCATCGCGGGAACGCTCGCCGTCATCATCTGTTTTATGCTGGTCCCGTTAATAAGCCGGATCGGGCGCGCGGAATCGACAACTGAAAACGAATCATGACTGAACTGATCGAATCGTTTCAGAGTGTCCTGACCAAGTACCCGCTAGTTAGACCCTATACGAAAAGCCTTCCGGCGGAAGGTTTTCGCTTTTTGTTGCTTTGAGTTGAACTCGTAGGCTCTCCCTC
>JAPUIL010000097.1 GCA_027297085.1 Verrucomicrobiota bacterium
TGGCAAAGGATTCTCTACCGGTGTTGGCAAAACAACGAACCCTATGATGAATCACGCTACATTGAGTGCCTCAGAAAACGGGGATCACCGCTCTGCAAAATCATGGATCAAATGGGGCTCTTTTCCTGTGAATAAATTCTCATTTTTTACTTGCAGACCGCCTCAGATGTCTTCGGAGGACTAAAGAAACCCACTTCTACAATTATTAGATCAGGCTCGTGATCAGGAATCCACAAAAAGCGACGCCGAAAACGAGCCAGGCACGGACTCGCAAGAGCGGCCAGGTTTTTGCCCAAATAAGAATCATGCCGATCTTCTTACGGCCCACGAAAAATATTACAACGGCAGCTACGATGGTGAGGTAACCAAGAAAAGTAAAAGCGGTTTCGTATTTGCTGACGGGCGCAGCAATTATGAGAGCGGCGCCGAATATCAAACGAATGATTATGGCCAGGTAGAAAGCAAAGCTTTGGTCCCAAAATCCTGTCACCCAATCAATCAATTTCTTGGGAAATAGAATCCCGTAAAAAGAAAGCAGGCAAATTAAGGCCGAGAAAACTAAGACAAAGTTGGCGCCAATTTTGGGGTCCATTCAGTCAACCTATCAATATCTGAAACATCTGTTCAATGCGCAAATCGTTGGCCTATCTGAGCTTTATTGGATCTTCCACCGACCAAACGCTCGGTTGGCCCTTACGTTGAAGATTGAGCCAATTGAGAGCTGCCTCGTGGATTATTTCGTGCCCGCCCTTAAATAAGGTTACGCGGCAAGTGTCCGTGGATTTTCTGAATATCGGATATTTTCTCCCATAAACCGGTTCCTTGATGGTACTTTGCAGGTGTTCGGGAATCTTCCGGGTTTTGTATAAATAATCGATGTCTTCCTGGCTCAGTGCGTCCGTTCCGGCCACCACTCTATTGAATGCATAGAGCGCATGGGTGAATGGCACACTGTTTCCTTTCCGACCGTCATCGATACCATCATTGATGTCCAAATTCACAGTTCCGGCCTTTGACAGGTAGGTGAGGGGAGAACGCAATCGGTACTGTTCGGCGACTTTCGGATCCTTATCCGGTTTTCCGCCACAGGCTTTTTCAATTTCCTTGGCGTATCGTTCCGGGCCATCCTCTAACTTCTCCTCCCACCAGGCCTGTATGTCGGTCATTCCACACCAGGCTGATACACCAGCCCAGATCTCAGGATGCCGGCCGGCCATTAGAAGAGACATATGGCCTCCACCAGAAACACCGCAGAGATAAATTCTGTCCTCGTCTATCGGGTAGTTGGCTTTCATATACTCCACCGCACTGACGATGTCTGCCACTGCGAGATCAGAACCGAGTGCTTTGGGTGTTCGATTTTTTCCGCGGAAGTTGGGGTGAATCATGAACCAATCGTTTTGAATGCACCAGTCGCCAAATAAAGGCTGGCCCCCTTCTTGTTGAAAATCGCTGGACCAAGTGTGTAGAGCCACCAGTAAGGGGCGTTTACCTTCTACTTTTTTGGGAGCATATACCAGGCTGGGTTGTTCGCTGTTGTCGGCACTGGAAGGATAGTAGGTTTCCTTAATCTTGCGTGACCATCGGTTCTGTGCCTCGACCGTAAGGATCGATCCGAGAAGAGATACGAGGAGGAGGATAGTTGTGGGTAGTCTGAGAAGCTGTTTGTTGTTCATTGTGAATTGAGGTGAGCTTAATAATTAAAGAGATCTTTTTTCAAATAGGTTTTTTCTGTTGCCCTGTTTACAGCTAGGAGAATCTTTCGCTGGATATTCTTGCTGAGCCTCCGTCCCTTGTTTGCCTTGGTGACCATTTTGTGTGTGATACCTTCGTCTGATAATGCCACCAGGTCGTGTGTCTTCAGGTTGTGTTCCAGAAGTATGTTCGCGATGGGCTGTTCGCCCAGGTTGCGTTCTATGGTCTCGTTCATGCCTTGTTTAACACTGTGATCGAATTGCGGTGACAATGGCAAGAAAACGCATCTGCCAATGTAAGGGAAAATTTGGCGAATGTCTGGACTTGCCAGGACGATTGGGTTTTATTTGATGAACGTATGATCACAACCCCTCAGGAGGCATTAAAAAAGCATTTCAGACTGGAAGCCTTCAGGTATCCACAGGAAGAGATCATTGAGGCTATTCTAAATAAGGTGGATACGTTGGTCATCATGCCGACAGGAGGAGGGAAGAGTCTGTGCTACCAATTGCCGGCCTTGTTGTTGCCGGGTGTGACGCTTGTCATCTCCCCCTTGATCGCGCTTATGAAGGACCAGGTGGACGCTTTGAAAGCTAAGGGGATAGCCGCCGATTTGATCAACAGTTCCCAGTCTTGGCCTCAGCAGCAAGAGACGCTTCGATCTCTAAAAGAAGGCAATCTCAAGCTTCTCTATATCGCCCCAGAGCGATTTCGGGCACGGTCGTTTACCGATTCACTGAAGGGTATTAATATTTCCTTGGTCGCAGTTGATGAGGCCCACTGTATTTCACAGTGGGGTCATGATTTCCGCCCGGACTATTTGCGGTTGGGCGAAGCAGTGGAGTTTTTGGGGCATCCACTTTGCGCTGCCTTTACGGCCACAGCCACACCGGAAGTGCAGGAAGATATCCGTCAAAACCTTCGCCTTAAATCGCCCAAGTCATTCGTATCCGGATTTTCGAGACCGAACCTGACCTTCACGATTCGAAAGCCCAAAACAAAGCTCCAGAAGTACAGTCGCATTCGTAAGTTGATTGAGATTAATAAAACTGGGATCATTTACTGTGCGACGCGTAAGAGTGTAGAGGAGGTTTCGGAGTGGTTAAAGGAAGATGACCAGGATCATGTCGTTTATCATGGAGGGCTCAGTGATTCCGACCGGGCACAGGCTCAGGATCGGTTTATCAGTGGGGATAGTTCAGTTGCCGTTGCGACCAATGCGTTTGGTATGGGCATCGACCGGGCGGACATACGTTTTGTCTGCCATTACGAAATGCCGGGGAGCATAGAGGCATTTTACCAGGAAGCAGGAAGGGCAGGGCGCGATGGAAAACCTGGTTTTTGTGAGCTGCAATTTATGTACGCCGATAAGCGGGTGCAGGACTTTTTTATCGAAGGGGGTAATCCGGAGGCATCGTTGATCAAGAGTACTTACGCCCATCTGCATTCAGCAGCGGATAATAACCGGGAGGTTGTTTTGTCGATGGAGGACCTGACCAACAGGCTTGGTAAAAAGACCAACGGCATGTCGGTGAGCTCAGCAATGGGCGTATTGCGCCGGCAGGGAATCATTGAACGATACGATGTACCTGGAAGCCGGGTACGCGGAACACGTTTGCTCAAGCCGGAGATTCTACCAGGCGATCTAATGCTTGATGCCGCAGCTTTGGCTGAGAAAAAGAAGCGCGACGAAACCAAGCTAAAGAAATTGATTCAATGGGCCTATGCCAAGAATTGTCGTGAACAATGGATTTTACGTTATTTCGGTGAACTGAAAACAAAACCCTGCGGCCGCTGTGATGCCTGCATGGTTGCGATCGATTCACCAGCTCGGACACTGAATGAGCACGAGGTCGTTATCCTTAAAAAAGCCCTGAGTGGAGTGGCGCGCATGTCTCAGCGCCAGAGTAAACATCAATGGATGGCACGTTTCGGCCGCGATCGCATTATCAAATGCCTTTTGGGGAGTAAGGCTAAAACCGTCCTTCAGGCTGATCTCGATAAACTGCCCACCTGGGGCATCCTTCAAGCGCATACGCCGGCATTTGTTTCCGAGCTCTTTGATGCCATGGCTCAGCAGGGACTTATTGAAACGACAGACGGAGATTATCCCCTGGTCCAACTGACAGAATTCGGGTCCCGCGTGATGTTCGGTGAAGAGGAAACCGAGCTAGCCTGGCCTGAGGTGAAGTTGGAGATAAAAAGTTCGAGCGGCGGTGACGAAGAATTCGATTTCGAAGAGGAACTCTATAATGCCCTGGTCGCCAAACGCAATGAGCTGCGGCGACAACGGGGTAATGTCCCGGCCTACACAATTTTCCCGAATATGGTGCTGAAGAAACTCGCTAGCTTGAAGCCGGCCAACATTGAAGATGCCATGGAGATCAAAGGTATTGGTCCCGCCAAGGCGGAAACGATTCTTCCGGAATTTTTGGAGATAATCCGGGAGCATGAATAGGATCTGCGTCGAATGCCACTCACTTAAGGGATTTTTCGATGAATTTAAAAAGCAATGCCGGCGTCGGGGTCATTCCTTGCAATCGCCGTGCCTAGCCATAGCCTGTTAAGGCGACGGCTGGTGCATGCCCACCTGCCCTGAGCTTGTCGAAGGGATGCAGGATTGAAGGTTTGACCCCCTCGAATGGAGACGGACCGTAGATTCACCCAAACCGGCCTTAAGTGAGTGACATTCGGATCTGCGTCCTTTTTCCATTACCTATCGAGTCGCTTGAGGTGCACCCGCATATTTGCCACAAGCTGCGAATGAGTCGCCGAAAAAATTATGATAAAGATCCCCGCCGCAACAGTCTTCGCCCATTCAGGTGGGCTACGCCGGTCAAGAGCAGCAGGGTATTAAAATACATAAATCACGATCATTGCGCAAACCACCATGCAGGAAGGACTGAATACCGCCCAGACCTTTTTCCATTAAATACAACTCATTTGTAGGAGGGGCTATGAAGAACATTCGGTTATCAAGCTTTCCCGTCAGTCACCGACCCCGGCGCAAGCACCGGGGAATAACAAGT
>JAPUIL010000098.1 GCA_027297085.1 Verrucomicrobiota bacterium
CATAAAAGACTACAACTTCATCATTTACTCACGAATCGATGAACTGGCAATAACCATGTCAGAACACAAACCAAGATCAATATAATCCTTTAAAATAAGGATTCCTTTGACGTAGCGCAGCGGAGATGGGACACCTCGCAGAGGTGGGTGCAACGCACCGAGCACCGCGAGCCAATCTGCCATCTCCCACCAGCCTACGCTTGGTTCGAAGAATAAAGCGTAGGCTGTCACGCCGTAATCCCGATCAGGGTGGAGGCGGACCTTCCACGTTAAACAGCGAGACTTCCACCTCCGAAGCTACGGCGAGACAAGCCGGCTTGGCAGGCCATGCTGTTATTCTGCGCTTCGCTTAGTAGATGTGTCGTCACCATGCTAGCTTCGCTCTGCGAGCTACGCATGGCGCTACCATCGGCGACACAGATGGATGCATTCCCTGCGTAGCTGAAAAAGCGAAACACGGGCAATGAAACAAACCTTCTGCTGAAAACGGGAGGTTTTTCTTGTCAATCCCAAGGCAAATGAGAACTGCCGAAGACAGATTGACAGAGCGGAGGGGAGATGGGGCACTCCACAGGAGTGAGTGCAACGCACCGAGTCGAAGACGAGCCAATCTGGCATTAGAGCAACGAACAACTTGCCTTTACCTTTCGAAATTAAAAGATCCAGTGGTCGAACCATCTTCAAGAGTTTTGTGCCTATGCCCCAAAAGCTGACGTTATTTACCACCACCCTCCTCTTTCTTCTGGGAGCGATTCTAAGTTACGGACAGGCACCGTCATGGGTCTACCCTTCGGCTTTGTCCGGTGGCAACTATATGTATAACTTTTACTTTCCGCCACCGACAAGCTCCACACCCTGGGCACCGGATTGGTCTCCGGATGGGAAATCGATTGCGGTAGCCATGAGCGGCTCGATCTGGAAAGTCGATCCAAAGAATGGGCAGGCAGACGAAATGACCTATTCGCCCAAGTATCACTCGTCGCCGGACTGGTCGCCCGATGGTATGTGGATCCTTTATACAGCAGACGATGGTGGCCAAACCATTCAGCTGGAGATCCTAAACGTCGAAACCGGAGAAAGTCACCAGCTGACCAACGACAACTTTATTTATACCGATCCGGTGTTCTCACCGGATGGTAGTCGAGTGGCCTACGTCTCAACCAGACCAAACGGTTACTTCAACCTCTACGTTCGTCCGATCGAAAACGGGCTCTGGAGCGGTGAGGAAATCGCAATCTCACGAGATAACAAGTATGCAAATGACCGCCTGTACTTCGGGGAATGGGACATGCACATCACTCCCGCCTGGATGCCGAATGGAGAAGAGCTGCTCCTCGTATCCAATCGGAACATACCACTAGGATCCGGCAATGTGCTACGCGTTCCCGTCGAGCAGGACGGTATATTAAATGCCCAAACCGTGCTCAACGAACAAACGCTTTATCGGACACGACCTGATGTCTCCCTGGACGGCAAGCGGTTTGTATTTTCCTCCACACGAGGGGCGGCCGATCAGTTCAGCAACCTCTATGTTCAGCCAACCATAGGCGGTGAGCCTTACAAACTTACGTTTTTTCAACACGATGCGTTTCATCCCAGATGGTCCCCCGACGGAGAATGGATTACCTACATCTCCAACGCTGGCGGACTACCCCGATTAGCTTTATTGGAGACTTACGGCGGCGCCCAGAAAACCGTGCCTATTACCGAACGTAATTGGAAGCGACCGATGGGCGTGCTATCAATCCAAACGGTTCACAAGAATACAGGCCAACCGACCGGGTCCCGCATTCATTTGACGGCTGCGGACGGCAAGGCCTACGTCCCGCTAAACACCTATGGACGAGCCTCAAATGTCGGAGACAAGGTCTTCCATACCTCCGGCACGTTTCAACTTGAGCTGCCCGTTGGTCCGGTTGAGCTGACGGTGGTTAAAGGATTCGAATTCTGGCCGGCAGAAGTTTACGCAACTATAGAAGCTAACAAAGTTTCGAAGGTAAAAGTCGAACTGGAACCGATGGCTGATTTGGCCGCAAATGGCTGGTATAGCGGATCGACTCACGTGCACATGAATTACGGAGGCAATTTGAACAACAGCCTTGAAAATCTTATGCGGATGTCGGAGGCGGAAGACCAGGACCTGGTCCTGGAACAAATCGCCAACAAGGACAATCGCATACTGGACTATCAGTTTTTCGAGCCGGGAGGCGGACCCCATTCGCTCTCGAGAAAGGAACGCCTGTTGGTAGTTGGGCAGGAGTACCGTCCGCCATTCTACGGCCACGTTTTTATGTTTGGCATGAAAGACAACCTCATTTCACCTTTCACCACTGGTTACGAGGGCACCGCCATCGAGAGCCTTTACCCCAGCAACACCGACATGCTTCGCAAGGCCAGGAAGCAGGGAGCCTGGGTTGGATACGTGCACGCCTACGCAGGCGAGCAGGACCCTCTTGAGAATGATTTGGGACAGGCCAAAGGTCTAATGGTAGACGCCGCGCTTGGGACTATAGACGCTATGGAGTGGTCGAACGCGGGACGGGCTGGATTCTTTCCTTTGTACGCCATCTGGAACAACGGCCTGAGAGTTTCTATCTGCGCGGGTGAAGACTCCATAAGCGATCTCCATCGGACCAAGTTGGTCGGTACGTTCAGGACCTATGTTTACACCGGCGTAAAGGATCTCGACATGACAGCGTGGTTCAATGGCCTAAAGAATGGTCATGCCTTCGCCTCGAATGGTCCGCTGATTGAGTTTACAGTCAACGGCAAGATCCCAGGAGAATCCATAAAAGTTCCAAGCAGTGGCGGGACGGTTCAAATTGAGGCACGGGTGCAATGCATCGCACCTCTCGAGAAGCTATTGCTGATTCACAACGGTCAGGTGGTGGATGAAGTTCTGCTCGAAGGAGACCGAACTCACTTCGATTACCAGAAGTCATTCAAAGTGTCTAAGAGTGGCTGGTATCACCTTCGTGCCGAAGGAAAACCGGAAGAACGTTTTCCTTTGGATGGCACCTACGCACAAGCGTTCACCAATCCAGTCTGGGTGATGGTTGATAACCAGCCAATACGAAGCTCTGAGGCAGCCGAGTACTCGGTTCGCTGGATCGACAAGCTCCGTCAGTTGGCCGAAGCCCATCCGGGTTGGCGCTCCCAAAAAGAGCGGGATCATGTCTTTGCACAATTCGACGAAGCGAGGGAGGTTTATCAGCACTTCGGGGCAGAGGCATCCAAGTAGCATTAACTCTTTATTTTTATGGAATTGGAGAAAAAGAAAGCGTAAAAGAAAGAGTGGGACGCTAAGATTATGCTTAAACAAGAAAAGGGATCATTATATCAACCCGACCAGGAAGGGCTAATTTTTCCGGAGGAACCGCAGTTCGAAACCATTGAGGAAGAGCGTCACCACCTCAAAATACATTTGGCCGCGGCGTGCAGATTCTTTCATAAATGTCATTTTGACTACGGCTTCGCCGGGCATTTGACGATAAGGGATCCGGAGCGGCCCGAACTTTATTGGACTAATCCGATGGCGGTCCCCTTTTCGAAGGTGTGTGTTTCGAATCTTATTTTGGCTGATCACAAGGGGAAAGTGATTGAGGGCAACCATGCCATTAACCAGGCCGGCTTTATTTTGCACGGAGCAGTACATGAAGAGCATCCGGATATTCTGGCCATGTGTCATGCCCACACCGTTTACGGTACTGCTTGGGCGGCGACGGGGCGCGAGCTCGATCCTATCACTCAGGATGCGGCTGCATTTTATGAGGATCATGTGGTGATAGCCGATGAAGGAGGAAAAGTAGCAGTAGAAGCGAAAGCGGGATACGAAGTCTCTCGAGCCTTTGGAAACAACAAAGCAGCCATCCACCAAAACCACGGCCTGCTGACGGCCAGTCGCCACAGTATCGATGCCGCCGCGTTTTGGTTCTCAGCTTTGGAACGGTGCTGCCAGCAGCAACTTCTCGTCGAAGCTTCCGGCATAAAACCTAAATTAGTTCCACCCGACAAGGCACGCTACACTCACAAACATGTGGGGAGCGAGTATATCGGTTGGTTGCACTTCCAAACCATTTTTGACGAAATATCTACCACCCAGCCAGACCTGTATAATTAGGAAACAACCGTAGGCTACGGCTATTGGCTGGGATTCATCAATTTATCGGTCAATTTGAATCTCCCCCCTTCCCCGCTATTAAGCCCTACTTTAGTCATCAAAGTAGCGAAGCTGGTTTTCCAATCCGCCGGAGGTGATTCTTTCTGCGGGGTAACAAACTACCGGCGGTTTTGGCTACCGAGCTCGCGACATCACCCAAACCGCCCTACCTAAAATACAAAATCCGAGGTAGGGACCGATCGCCGAGCGGTCCGCTACAGATGAGTATGAACAAAAAAATGAAAGAATGCGTCAGGCTGCCCCGAAGAAAGATTCACACCCCAATCCGCCATTCTCTGAGATAACCATTGCAGTTCAGGGTTAGAATCCTTTAGGCAATGTAGTTTAATATACTACCCTAAGAGAACCCTTTTTTTCGATTAAACTATGAAGACCTATCTGACTCTGATTCTCGGCGCGCTTCTACTTTGGAATGGCGCCCTCGCACAATCCGCATTTCCCGGCGATCGAGGCAAGAACCTCTGCGTGTCCACTCGTGAAGATATCTGGGAGCGCGAAGCCAAAAGCTATCTCGATGAGTTTGTGCGCGTTGACCGCGATGAAGTAATTTGCTTCGCAATCTATACCCAGCAAAGCGGAGTTCTCAAAATGACCGCGCAGCTCTTTCCGCTAAAACCAGGTGAGGATCGAAAAGTATCCTTAGAGTTCAAAAAAAATGGCCAGTGGAAAAAAGCCAAGACCGCCAAGGTCAATTACCCTGGATGGTATGCGCACTTCCGGGTGGAAGGATGGGATGGCTCCAAGGATGTCGCGTACCGGGTATCCCACAGTGGAGGTTCAGTATTCGAAGGTCTCGTAAGGAAGGACCCTGTCAACAAACAGGAGATCGTTGTGGGTTCACTTTCCTGTAACTCAAAGCATGATCGCGGCGACCGGGCATCAATCGTGGCCAACCTGAAAGCCCAGGACCCGGACCTGTTATTCTTTGCCGGAGACCAAAGTTATGAACACCGGGAAAACACTTATGCGTGGCTGTTATTTGGTTGGCAGTTCAGGGAAATCATTAAAGACCGTCCGACCATCACCATTCTCGACGATCATGATATTGGCCAAGGCAATGTTTGGGGAGAAGGTGGTATTGTGGCAGACAGCACTGCGGGTAACTCCGGAGGATACTATTTCCCGCACGAATACATCAAAATGGTGGAAGCTCAGGAAACCTGGCACCTGCCTGATGCATTTGACCCAACGCCTATTGCACAGGGCATAGGTGTTTATTACACCAACATGAACGTTGGTGGCGTGAGTTTTGCTATTTTGGAAGACCGGAAATTCAAGAGCGGCCCCAAAGACAAAATTCCTCCCATGGGTCCTCGCCCCGATCACATAAATGACAGCAGCTATAATCCAGCTGATGTGGATGTGCCCGGCCTGAAACTTTTGGGAGATCGCCAACTGGATTTCCTCCACCACTGGGCACAAGATTGGACCGGTGTAGAAATGAAGGCTGTGCTATCGCAAACCGCATTTACAGGGGCTGTACACCTCCACGGAAGTGCCGACAAAGGCCGCCTGCTGGCAGACCTCGACAGTAACGCCTGGCCGCAAACTGGCCGCAACAAAGCCCTTGAAGCCATCCGCCGCGCCTGGGCGCCTCACCTTTGCGGTGACCAACACCTGGCGGTAGTGGTACAACATGGTATTGATGAATTTCGAGACGGACCCTTTGGTTTTACCAATCCCGCTATTGTAAATACCATCTATGGTCGCTGGTGGTGGCCGGAAGACGGTAAAGCAGGTGGAGGAGATCCCATCGACAACGAGTTTGAATGGACGGGCGACTATCTTGATGGACTACAAAACAAGATCACGATGCATGCTTATGCGAATCCCGATTTTGTAACGATGGGTGAAGCGCGTGAACTGTCAGAACAAGGAGGCGAAACCAATCTAAGTGACGGCTACGGTATCGCCCGCTTCCACAAACCTACCCGCACGATCACCTTCGAATGCTGGCCTCGGTTCGGCGACGTCACCAATCCTTCCTTTTCTCAATACCCAGGCTGGCCAATAACCATTCGTACCGAAGACAACGATGGTCGTGAAGTGTATGGCTACCTGCCCGAATTGATTTTCGACGGCATGAACGACCCTGTTGTTCAAGTTATTGAAGAATCAACGGGCGACATCCTTTATACCGTCCGCATCCAAGGTGATACCTTCCTTCCAAAAGTGTATTCAGATGGAAAATACACTGTAAAAGCCGGAAAGGATCGCCCCGACGGATTCAAGAAATCCGGGCTGAGTCCGACGAGTAAGAAGTTAAAGGTAGAGCTGTAGGACCTGCACTTTAATTTTAGCCTCTGATTAACCTCGGATAAAGTAGCACGGGCTTCTAGCCTGTGTATCGCAAAAGCGACAGGCAAGATGCCTGTCCTACTTTACAGCATCCGTGAAAATCCTTGTACTTCTGTTGTTAGATAATCAGTTTTTTCACGGATATAGCATAGCCGACAGCGAAGCGTGCAACAACCGGTCCTACCAATATCTGAAATCAAAA
>JAPUIL010000099.1 GCA_027297085.1 Verrucomicrobiota bacterium
CACCGTCGCGGCGGGAAACTCACACGATGGGAGGCTACAGTAGCGTCTCGATCGCAGATCTGCTATCTGTTGCGAAGGTCTACGCGCTCACCGCTGCCAGCATTTGCGGAACAGCAGGTTAGATAGGTGATCGGAAATATCCATCACAACGCGGATGGCGTAGCCGTTAAGTCCCACCGACGATGGCGGCGCAAAAGACAGACTTGATTCGATAGCAGTGTAAATAGGGAACATCTGACATGAGCAATGACTATGCAAAGATAAGCGACGACATGGTTGAGAAAAGCCGAAGTCGTATCGGCGAGATTTACATTCCTAAAGAGCCCTACCATAACTGGACGGCATCAAGCGACACGATTCGACATTTTGCCCGCGGCCTCGGAGATCCGAATCCTCTGTGGACCGACGCGGAGTATGCCCGGAAAACTGGATATGGATGTATCGTCGCACCGCCCTGTTTTCTATACAGCGTTTTTTGGCCCGACGCCAAAGGTGCCTGTTTCCCAGGAATTCACGGCTGGCATGCCGGTAATGACTGGCAATTCTACAAGCCTATTATGGTTGATGATTCGTTTACGGTTACGGATACGATTACGGATCTGGTCGAAAAAACAAAAAGCAAAATGGCGAAACGGACGTTTATCGGGTATTGCAAAACGACCTATACCAATCAGCGTGGTGAAATCGTCGCAACAGCTTCCGGTTGGAATGTTTTTGCCGAAAGAGATGCAGCAAAGAAATCTGCAAAGTATTCTGAAATACGGCAACATGCTTATACCGTCAAAGATTTGAAAAAGATCGAAGAAGATTATGATCGGGAAGAAATCAGAGGCGCGAATCCTCGATATTGGGAGGACGTTGAAGCAGGTGAAGAATTGATGCCGGTGGTAAAGGGGCCGTTGACGACGGCTGATATTATTTGTTGGCTCATGGGTGCCGGATCGCCGTACCTCAAAGCACACAAATTTGCGCTGAATTACCGCAGACGTCACCCACAAATTGCCATGAAGGGGGGAGAAGTCGCGGAAACGGTTCATTTCGACGACGGCACAGCGAAAGACGTTGGCGTGCAGTATTCCTACGACTACGGATCCCAACGGATTTCATGGTTAGGGCACCTGCTCACTAACTGGATAGGCGATGATGGCTTCCTCAAGAGACTGTACGCGAAACTTGTCGGTTTTAATCTTGTTACTCATACAACCTGGTGTAAAGGCCGGGTGACCAACAAGGGGGAAGAGGACGGAGAGCCGGTCGTTTATTGCGAAATCTGGTGCGAGAATCAATCAGGACAAAAAACCGCAGTAGGCAATGCCACCGTAGTCCTGCCATCGAAGGAAAAGGATTTTTGGCCCCTTGCCGGACGTGGTATTTCTAAATGAGAACCGACTGTTTTGAAGGATAACGCACGTGGCCGGTGAATATCAGGGCATTCTGTCAGGGATCACAGTCATAGAATATGGCAATCTTATTTCTGCACCTTTTTGCGGAAAACTGCTAGCAGATTTCGGTGCGGAGGTAATTAAGGTAGAACCGCCGGATGGCGGTGATGCTTCGCGATTATATGGCCCTTTTTTTGAAGATTTGCCCGATTCGGAAAACAGCGGTCTTTTCGCTTATCTAAACTCGAATAAACTGTCTGTTTCGCTGAATATTGAAGACGGCAAAGGCAGAGAGATCTTTACCGAACTCATCGCTACGGCGGACTGTTTTATCGAAAACCTTGATCAGGAAATTATCAGTCGGCTGGGGCTGACCTATCCTTCACTTAGGGCGCTGAATAAAGATTTGATAGTGACGTCCGTCTCAATGTTCGGCCGAACAGGCCCGTACAAGGATTATGCAGGCCATCACATTAACTGCTGCGCTTTATCAGGTGCAGCGCATGCCCTCGGATTCCCGGATCGGGAGCCTATTTCGGTCCCTCTCTCCCACTATGATTATCAAGCTGGCCTGTCCGCTGCGGCTGCGACCATCATGGCTCTGATAGCAAGACGGAACATTGGGGAGGGTCAGCATATTGACATTGCTGAGACCGACGTGGCCGTAAACAACGTTGGCGTCGTGTCGATAATCTACGAGGATTTCCTGGGTATTACACTAAAAAGGGAAGGCTCCCGTGCGCCGGGATCTTTAGGTGTTTACCCCTGCGCTACGTTTCGCTGTAAAGATGGATATGTAACGGCTACATCACGAAACAGGAAGGAATGGTTGAGATTCATCGATGCAATGGGCCATCCTGATTGGGCAAACGACCCTAGATACCAGGATCCGATTGCCATCCGGGATTATCCAGAGGAAGTGGATCGATATCTCGAGCCCTGGTTAATGCAACATACGAAAGAGGAGGTTCTAGAACTAGCCCAGGAATATCGAATCGCCATTACGCCAATTCGGACGATTGATGAAGTTATGCATGAACCACATTTCGTAGAAAGAAAATCCTTCGTTGCGGTGGAGTTGGAAAACGGGAAGGAAACTCAAATTCCTGCCGTTCCATATCGGTTCTCAACGACACCCTGTCGGCAACCGGGCAATGCACCGAAATTGGGAGAGCATAACGAGGAGATTTATGGTCAGCGTTTGGCCCATATGAACAACGATCTTGCCACCCTGAAGAGAACGAAGGTCATTTAATTTTGAACAAAGAAAAAAAGCAACGTGCCCTAAGCCATTTAAGGATTATCGATCTCGGATGGGTTTGGTCGGGGCCGATGGTCTCCCAGTTCCTGGCCGATTTTGGCGCCGAGGTGATAAAAATCGAGCATACCAAAAGACTGGATAGCTCGAGACTCAGAGGCAAAGTGATCAAAGACTGGAAGAAGGATGTCGAACTCAGTCCTTATTTTCATGATTTGAACCGGAACAAGCTGAGCGTCAATCTCAATCTGAAGCACCCGCAGGGACTGGAACTCTTTAAGAAGCTCGTACGGATAAGCCACGGGCTTGTCCAAAATTTTTCGCTGCGAGTCCCGAAAAAACTCGGTATCGACTATGAGTCGCTCAGGCAAGTAAAACCGGATTTAGTTTATCTGGCTATGCCGACAGCAGGGCTTTCTGGCCCGCTTAAAGACATCATCGGCTACGCACCCGTATACACCAGCTTAGGCGGAATCGAAAGTCTCGTTGGCTACTCCGATGGTACCGTTACCGGAATGATCATGATTGGACCTGGGGATCCCAACGCGGCTATACATGGTGCGCTTGCCATGCTGGCAGCCCTGTACCATCATGAGCGGACGGGTGAAGGTCAATTCATAGAACTTTCTCAATTAGAGGCGATTACTCATCTTCAGGGTGAAGCAGTGGCAGAATACTCGATGAACGGCCGTGTGATGGGACCGCAAGGAAATCAACACCGGCGTATGGCGCCTCACGGGATATACCCGTGCACCGGCCAGGACCAGTGGGTCTCCATTGCCGTCGATACAGACGAGACGTGGCGAAAATTTTGTGAACTAATGGGCGATTCCGGTCTCGCCGGCGATGAGCGATTTTCCAGCTCAGAGCTCCGACTCGAGCATCGAGCAATCCTCGATGACATTGTTTCGAATTGGACGCAGCAATATTCAAAACATAAACTGACCACCATGCTGCAATCGAAAGGTGTTGCCGCTGCACCGGTTCTCAGCCGAAAAGAAAAATTTTCAGATCCGCAGTTGAAAGCCAGACAAGATTTCGTGAAGGTCATTCATCCGGTTTTGGGGGAAGAATTGCTGGATGCGAATCCGTGGAGGCTTTCCGCCACTCCTCCGGAAATCTTCAGACATGCCCCATTAGTTGGTGAGCATAATGATTATGTGTACGGCGAATTGCTCAACATGTCATCTGCAGAGATAAGCAAGCTGAAAGAGGAGGAGATCATTTACTGATCAATCCTCGACGGAAAATCTTCTCGGTTCAAACTTCGAACTGAAGACGCCGGGCGGCGCAATACAGGAAAAGCTTCTCAGACACCATAAATTCAGCAGCTAAGAGAGTTTAAGCTAATGTCAAGGATTTGCTTCATCAATATTCAAAAAGAACAAATATCGAATAGATTCATTAGTGCCTCCCGCGAGGTTCTCGAGCAAGCGAAACGAACCGATACGGAAATAGCCATAAAATCGCCCATTCGAGGTCCCGAGACACACTCACAGATGGCGAATCTCTATGGGCTCTTTCTGATTAGCGGCGAGATTATTGAACGGGTACTCGAGGCAGAGAAGGAAGAATTTGATGCCGTTGTCGTGAACGGGACTCTCGACACGTATCTGGGAATTCCGCAAGCCCGGTGTGTGGTAAACATTCCAGTGATCAGCCCCAGTGAAGCGGCGATGCTGTTTTCCTGTTTGCTCGGACGCAAATTTGGTCTGGTTGCGTTGGGTGCGCCTTATTTGAGGCCTTTCATGGGAAGCATTATTTCTAATTTGGGGCTGGAAAACCGCGCTATTACCAATGCCGTAAGATTCATGTCCATATCGCATCAAGACCTTATGACGAAAGCGATTGATGAACCCGCGCTGATAATCCCGGAGTTTACCGAAGCGGTTGCAGACGCCGTCGCCGATGGTGCTGAAACGATAATCGCGGTGGGGACAAATCTGGGTGTTATATGCAGTTTGGCGGGCATTTCTTCCATTGACGTGGATGGTGTGCCTGTGCCCGTTTTGAACCCCCTCGTTATTGCTCTGAAAACCGCTGAGATGATGTGCGACCTGA